>PFGS01000047.1 GCA_002783525.1 Ignavibacteriales bacterium CG12_big_fil_rev_8_21_14_0_65_30_8
TGGTAACTTTAAGTACTAATTAATAATAAAAAAAATTTTATGAAGATCGGAATTACCTGTTACCCTACTTACGGTGGAAGCGGTGCTATAGCTACAGAGCTTGGAAAAGCTTTGGCATTAAAAGGACACGAAGTTCATTTTATCAGCTATGCCCGTCCATTTAGGTTAGGCGAATTTGTTGAGAACATTGTATTTCACGAAGTTGAAATGAGCAACTATCCTCTTTTTGAATTTCCAATGTATAGTTTGGCGCTTGCCAGTAAAATGGTTGAAGTTGCTGATTATGAAAAATTGGACCTAATACATGTTCACTATGCTATCCCCCACGCAGTAAGTGCTTACCTAACCAAACAAATGCTAAAAGATAAAAGAGATATAAAGATTATAACAACACTGCACGGAACTGATATTACTTTAGTTGGTTTAGAACCTTCTTTTCTCCCAATGGTAAAATTCAGCATTGAGGAAAGTGATGGAGTTACAGCTGTTTCTAGATTTTTAAAAGAAAAGACTTTAACAAATTATAATATCGAAAAAGATATTGCTGTTATTAATAATTTTGTTGATGCAAATCTTTATAAACCGAATGCTCCTTCCAAACTTAGAGAACATATAGCCACAAAGAATGAAAAAATAATGGTTCATACTTCAAATTTCAGAGCAGTTAAACGAGTACCTGAAACTATTAAAATTTTAGATCTTGTTAGAAAAGAAATCCCGGCAAAATTAGTTTTAGTTGGCGATGGACCTGACAGATCAGAATGCGAAAGACTTTGCAGAGAATTAAAATTATGCGATCATGTAAAATTCCTTGGTAAACAAAATGGCTTAGTAGATATTTTAAATGCATCTGATTTATTTTTAATTCCTTCGCAATCTGAAAGCTTTGGTTTAGCCGCGCTTGAAGCAATGTCTTGTGGTTTACCTGTAGTTAGCTCAAGTGTTGGTGGATTACCTGAACTTATAAATCATAACGAAACCGGATTTATTGCTGAAATAGGTGATGTTGAAAGAATGGCCAAATATGCAATTGAATTATTATCAAATAAAAGGAAATATGATCTGTTTGCTAAAGCATCACGAAAAAGAGTTGAAAATAATTTTGATAAAAAAATAGTAATACCTGAATATGAAAATTTTTATAATAAGATTATGAATAGTAATTAGAGAATTGTATCAACATTATTATAGTTAAAGTATCCAATTACAAATATTTGTATGAATGTATAGTTGAATGACTGTATGTGTAAAAATTTTTTTTAGAATATAATACTATTTTAAATTCTTGTTTAATTAAAAATAACTTCTAATGAAAATCTATTGTTCAGGACCAATCAGCGGCAATAAAGAATATCAAAACTCTTATTTAGAAATTATAAATTACCTTACTTCACAAAACCATATTGCATTTTCTCAGTTAAATAAAGATTTTAATATGCCTGTAAATATTTCGGACAATGAAATTTATATGCGCGATATTAATTGGATAGAACACAGTAAACTCTTAATAGCGGAAGTTTCAGGCTCAAGCACAGGCGTTGGCTTTGAAATATCATATGCTCTTCATCAGAAGAAAATGCCGATACTTGCTCTTGCACATTCAAATGTAAAAAGAGTAACGGCAATGTTATTAGGTTGTGATGACACACTGCTCACACTCAAAAGGTATTCTAATATTGAAGAGATGAAAAAATATATTGATGAATTTATTTCACTCTATACATAAAAAATAAATTGACTGAGAAAGAATTCATAAATAAATGGAAGACCGGAATCAGTTTAGAAGGTATTAAAAATTTTCCATCTGATTTTTTTACTACACAAGATTGTACAGAGTATAGTTTAGATGAAAAGACTTTAATGATCGGGGAAGAATTTTTTGGCAAGTACGAAATTTTAGACGCTAAGGGAAATGTGTTTCTGCAAGTTAATGATTATCTGCAAGCAAAGTATTTAGTTTATTCCAGCAGAAATAAAGTGAAGAAAGTAAATATGCCTAATAATAATTCAGAATTAAAAAATATGATAACAGAATACGAAAAATACCTGGACTCTCTGCTAATAAAAATTCAAAATGATTATAAAAAAATATTTCATTCAACAACTAATCTTCATAAAGTTACAAATGAAATATTTCATTCACTAAATCTTACCAGATATTAATAACATTGAGCGAAGTAAGTCAGGAAATAAAGAATTATCTAACCTCTTTATACGGGGAAATTTCAGAAAAGCAATATTCTGAATTTATTAAAAAAGATCCTTCTGTTTATTTAAGAATAAATACACTTAAAACTAATAAAACAGAATTGACAAGATCTCTGAATGATCAATATGGAATAATTTGTTCTGAAATTGAGAATTTACCAAATGCTTTAAAAGTAATTGAAGGTGAAAAAGTAATTGGTAAAACTTTGCAACACATCACTGGTAAATTTTATATGCAAGGTCTATCTTCAATGATTCCGCCTCTGGTATTATCACCAAATTCTGAAGACAAAGTTCTAGATCTTTGTGCAGCACCTGGGTCTAAGACAACTGCGCTTGGGGAATTAATGCAAAACAAAGGAACTCTTATTGCAAATGAAATTTCTCAAAACCGTGTAGGTATGCTTGTGTTTAATATTGACAGAATTAATTTATGCAATACAGCTGTAACACATAACAGAGGAGAATGGTTGAATAGATGTTTTTCAGAATATTTTGATAAAATTCTTGTTGATGCACCTTGCAGCGGTCTTGGTATATTACACAAAAGAGATGAAGTAAGTGATTGGTGGTCACTAGAAAGAGCGGAAGATTTGGGTGAACTTCAATATAGATTGTTAGCTTCGGCTGTTAAAATGCTGCGCGTAGGAGGTGAGTTGGTTTATTCTACATGCACACTTACTATTGAAGAGAATGAATTAATAATTGATAAAATATTAAATAAATATCCAGTTGAAATAAAAGAAATTAACTTGCCAATAATTTCTATCAACGGATTTACTGAATACAATGGACTGAAGCTAAATCCTTCGCTTAATCTGTCTAAAAGAATTATCCCGTGGGAAGTTGATTCAGATGGTTTTTTTATT
>PFGS01000272.1:0-3179 GCA_002783525.1 Ignavibacteriales bacterium CG12_big_fil_rev_8_21_14_0_65_30_8
CAATTAATTTTTCAGAGGTTTCAACTATTTAACCAAAAGTTTTCCGTTTTCTAATAATAACTTCCCGTCAAGATACACGGTCGGTTCTTTAACAACTCCGTCTAAGTGAATTGGAACATTAATTTTTCCACCCATTGATGTATTGTTACCAAGAGCAATGTGAATAGTACCCATAACTTTTTCATCTTCTAAAAGCACTCCGCTTAATTTTGCGCTGTCATTTGTTCCAATACCAAACTCTGCAATGTTTCTGGCATTTTTTCCGACAGCATCTAACATTTTATTCAATTTATTTGCAAGAATGCCACCTGTTATTTTTATGGCATACCCTTTTTTAACTTCTATTTTCAATTTTGTTTTTTTAATTAATCCCAATCCAGCCATAGAACCGTCAACAATAAATACTCCGTTAGTTGTTCCTTCAATCGGTGCTAAAAATGTTTCCCCAGTAGGTAAATTGCCGGCTTCACCTTTTTTATGGAAAAGTCCTTTGCTGGCAATTGCAGTTCTTCCTTTAATTGAAAATGAAATATCTGTCCCAAGTTTTGTTGTGATTCTAACATTGCTTCCCTTTTCTAAAATCCCTTTTAGCTTGATAGATAATTTAGAGATCTTATTATAATCTGCATTCATTCCTCTTATCATCACATCTTTAGTAATTCCGGGAAAAGTTGCAAGTCTTGTTCCTGTAGCACAAGCTTTTCTTCTTGCATCGGTGTGAGTTAATGATTTTGCAGTCGGACAAAAAACTACATCAAATTTTTTCATTAATTCTGCAACTTCTTTGGGCGGCTCTTCGCCATTTATTTTACCGGATTTCATTTCAACATAAAGTGATTTATAATCGAGTCTGAGTGCATTTTTATGAATTGAATAACCAATCTCTCTTTTTAATTCATCAGTAATTACAAGAATACTTTCATTCTTTTTAACACCCATACAAGTTTTAATGGCAATTTCTGAGGCTGTGTCTAATTTTGTTTTTTTCATATTATTCCCTTTTATAATCCCCCGCCGAATGTTTTTGATAATTCAATTTCATAGCCGTTTGGATCTTGAATATATATAGAAGAAGAATTCTCCCATTCCAATGGTCCGCCATAATAAATATCTATTCCCATTTCTTTGCACTTATTTATAACATCATCAAAATTATTAATATGAAGTCCAAAATGTGCAAATCCTTTTTTAACATACTTTTGCATGTTTTTATTTTCGTAAAGACAAAGTTTAACTTTATCATTACCTATTATTTTAGAATCTTCTTCATGCTGTTCTTTTTTAACCTCAAAGCCCAATAATTCACTATAAAATTTTACTGTTTTTTCTAAATTAATTACTTCTAAATTTAGATGATCAATTCCGTCTGTATTTAATATCATATTTAATTTTTTAAATTATTATTAAAATTGATTATTTAATATAATTCTTAATTTTTATTATTTCTTTAAATTCAAATTTCACTGTAATTTTATTTCATTTTTTTAATCTTATAAGAATATTATTTATCTTTATTACTAAATATGAAAAGGTTAATAAAATATAATATGAAAAATCTAATTAAAATATTTTTATTCATTTTGTTCTTAACACCCTTTACTTTTGCACAAGGATTAAAAATTTACGGCACACTGCAGCCTGGAAATTTGTTAATTGGGGTAACAAAAAATGCAAAAACTATTTTGTTGGATGATACAACTTTAGATTTTGATACTTCAGGTGTTTTTATTTTTGGATTTGACAGAGATGCAATAGGTTACCATAAATTAAAAGTAATATTTAATAATGATGAGTATATAACAAAAGATTTTAAGCTCGAAAAAAGGAAATACAAGGTCCAAAGAATCAACAAAATGAAAACTAAGTATGTAACTCCTCCAAAATCTGCCTTGGAAAAAATAGCTAAAGAATCAAAAATGATGAAGTTTGCAAGAAAAGAAGTTGGTAAACTAAAAGCGCCATTATTTACTGATGGATTTATTAGGCCTGTGGAAGGTGGAAAATATACTGGAGTTTATGGAAGTCAGAGAATATTAAATGGAGTACCTAAATCTCCACACAACGGAGTTGATATTGATGTACCAAAAGATACTCCGGTAAAAGCAACAGCAAGTGGTAAAGTATTAATTGCCGGAAATAATTTTTATTACAATGGGAATTTTGTTTTAATAGATCACGGTTTTGGATTAACAACTGTTTATCTCCACTTTGATAAATTAAATGTAAAGACTGGAGATTATGTTAAAAAAGGTGATGTGATTGGTTTTGTTGGTATGACTGGAAGAGCAACCGGACCACATTTACATTGGGGAGCTAAGTGGTATAATAAAAGAATTGATCCTTTAAGTCTGTTAGGCTTAGGATTAGCGTTGGATATCAAGAACCAATAAGACTTATCATTTCTTTAACTGCAGTATCTATTCCAACAAAAACAGCTCTTGCAATTACTGCTTGCCCAATACTAACCTCGTCAATGCCTTCTAATTCCCTGAAGACTTTTATATTTTGATAATTTAAACCATGCCCTGCATTTATTCCGAGTCCTAATTTTTTAGCGTGATTAACCGCAACTCTAATTCTTTCCAACTCATCAATTTGTTCTTCTTCAGATTCTGCATTTGCAAAAACACCGGTATGTATTTCAATAAAGTCAACACCAATTTCAGCAGATGCATCAATATGATTAATATTTGGTTCAACAAAAAAAGAGACTTCAATATTTGAATCGTGCAATCTTTCGGTAGTCCCTTTTAGCAATTCTATTTGATCAAGAACATTTAAACCACCTTCGGTCGTTAGTTCTTCTCTTTTTTCCGGAACAATGGTTGCAAGTTCAGGTCCTACATCACAGGCTATTTTAATAATCTCATCTGTTGCTGCCATTTCAAGATCTAATTTTGTAGATATCAATTCACGCAAAAGTCTTACATCTCTTTCATTTATATGTCTCCTGTCTTCTCTAAGATGTACAACTATTCCGTCAACACCGGCTTGTTCTGCCAACAGGGCTGCAGTAATAGGTTCAGGTTGTGTTTCTCCTCTTGCATTTCTAAGTGTTGCTACGTGATCTATATTTAATGAAAATCTCATTTCAGTTTTCCTTTTTTAATCATTACAAATATAATCGATTTAAAAAGAATTTGAAAAACTATATTATCATAATCCCTTTTTTATAAATA
>PFGS01000272.1:3189-13368 GCA_002783525.1 Ignavibacteriales bacterium CG12_big_fil_rev_8_21_14_0_65_30_8
ATATACCTGATAAAAATCATGACTATTTGGCTATAACTTTATTCATTTGGATACTTAATGTATTATTCGCTATTTTTTTATATTCAAATAGAAAAATAATAAAACTTTGCTGAATCACTTTTACAATAAACCAAGGTCAAAAAAGAATCTTTTTTTAAGACTAATTGTCTTTTGTGGGGATTTAATTAACACATTCCTAAAATTAATTTTAATAGCATTCAGCTCCCCTATTCAGACAGCTAAATTAATTTCCTTTAAAAAACTTATAGTATTGTTGAAAGCTATAAAATACGAGTCGCCTCAACAAATATCTGAAGGATTCAGAAGGCAATTAATTAACGGCAATAATATTTCATCAGTCTTAAAAAACATTTACCCACCATACGATAAAAAAAAATACTTAGAACAAAAGCAGAAATTATTTTATGATTTTCTCCAATCAACTTCAGTATTAGATTTCAAAAATGAAAATCCGGTTTTGTCAATAATTCTGGTTTTTTATAATAAGGCTGAATTAAGTTTCGCTTGCCTCAAATCAATTCAAAAATATGTTGATATTTCTTATGAAATAATTATCATTGACAATAACTCAACCGACGACACATCGAATTTATTAGATAAAATTAAAGGCGCAGCTATAATCCGAAATTCTGATAACCAACATTTTAATAAAGCTTGTAATCAAGCAATACCACATATAAAAGGAAGATATACACTATTCTTAAATAATGATACCGAGCTGCTTGAGGAAAGTATTAGAGCTGTTTATCAAACTATTGAAACCAATAAGAATTGCGGTGCTGTTGGTGGAAAAATTATTTTGCCAAATGGAAAACTTCAAGAGGCCGGAAGCATTATATGGAACGATGGATCGTGTTTAGGCTATGGAAGAGATCAGGAACCTTACCTGCCGGAATTTAATTTTAAGAGAGCTGTTGACTATTGTTCCGGTGCATTTCTACTAACTAAAACTAATTTATTCAAAAAATACGGAGGATTTGATTCCCGTTTTGAACCGGCTTATTACGAAGAAACAGATTATTGTTTATGGTTACAGGAAAATGGAATGGAAGTAATTTACGATCCGAAAGCAGTCATTAGACATTTTGAATTTGCAAGCGGTCTTTCACAAGAGGCAATTAAACTGCACAAAAAAAATCAGAAAATATTCTTTGAAAAAAACAAAACAAAATTAAGAAATCATTTTGCATCGGATTTTTCCAACATCTTAAATGCCCGATTTTCAGCCTCTAATCACACAAAGAAAAAAATACTTTATATTGATGATCGTGTTCCTCACATAAATTTAGGAGCTGGATTTCCGCGGTCAAATTCGATTATTCAATGCATTAAAGACCTGGGTTTTCAGTTAAGTATTTATCCACTCAACTATCCTTATGAAGATAATTGGGATGAGGTATATAGAGATATTGATCCTTTTATTGAAGTTATAAAAGATTCAGGTGTTAATGGATTTAAACAATTTATAAAATCAAGGGAAAACTATTTTGATATAATCTGGATCAGCAGACCACATAATATGCAAGCTGTTGGAAAGCTTGTTAAAGAGTATGCTCCAAACTGTAAAATTATTTACGATGCCGAGGCTATTTTTGCTGATAGAGAGATTTCAAAAAAATATTTAAAGGATTCAATCACAAACAAAAAGAAAGCCCAAATTTTGTTTCAAAAAGAAATCCGTGTTTCTGAAATGGCTGATACAACAATTGCTGTTTGTAAAACTGATGCAGAAAAATTTGAGAAATATGGAGCTGCAAATGTATGTGTACTTGGTCATTATTTAAAAACAAGAAAATCCAATAACAATTTTGAAAACAGAAAAGGACTGCTTTTTGTCGGGAATCTTGATGATGAGGCTTCACCAAATACTGATTCGATAATTTGGTTTTCTCAGGAAGTATTACCAAAAGTTAAAAGATCAATTCCGAATATTGTATTGAACATTATCGGTTCTTGCAAATCAAAAAATGTTCGCTTATTAAATTCAGAGGGAATTCTTATGCTTGGACAGTTGAATGAACTGGATGAATTTTATGATAATTGCAGATTATTTATTGCACCTACCCGTTTTGCAGCGGGAATACCGTATAAAATTCACGAAGCTGCAGCTAACGGATTACCTGTTATTGCCACTGATATTTTAGGAAAACAATTAGGTTGGAAGAATAAAGAGACAATAATTTTATCTGAATTAAATTCTGAAAGTTTTGCTGATGCAATAATTAAAACGTATAACGATCAAGAGCTGTGGGAAAGAATTCAAAAAAATGCTTATCAAGAAATTGAAAAAGAATTTTCTTATTCAGAATATAAAGACACAATCGCTGATATATTAGAAACAAATTATGAAAACCGATAATTCAAAAATATTACCTATTGTAATAATAAACTGGAATGGTTTTATTGATACAAAAGAATGTATCAGTTCTCTACTTGCAGAAAACTCTGAAAACATTATCATTTATTTGATAGACAATGGTTCAAAAAAAGAAGATGTACTAGCAATTCAAAAACATTTTAGTAATAATCCTAAAATCAAAATTACATTTAACCCTAAAAATATAGGGTACACAAAAGCACATAATTTGATACTTAAAGAACTGATCAATGAAGGATATAAATATATTTTTCTTTTAAATAACGACACGATAGTAATACCAAAAAGTATCACTTTTTTAAAAGAAAACTTCCAAAATTTCAATATGGATTTGGTAAGTTGTAAAATGATCAAATCTCAAAATCATAACTTAATGGATTCAGCAGGTCATAAAATGTTATCAAGCGGAGAAATAATCCCGATAGGACATAATAAAAATATTGAAAAATATAATATTGGTTTTGAAAATATCGGAGCCTCAGCCGGAGCAGGTTTATATTCTACTGAAATGTTAAAAGACATAGGAATATTTGACGACTATTTTGAAACTGGTTATGAGGATGCTGAACTTGGATTAAGAGCCTTTGTTTCAGGATATAAATGCTATTACAAACCGGAAGCAGAATTTTATCACAAGATCGGACAATCTCTAAAAAAAGTTTTTGATTATAAACATGCATTAAAAACGCAGGTTAATATATTCTATACTTATCTAAAATTAGTTCATTGGCAAATCATTGTAATTAATATAATTCCTTGGATTTTAAGGTTATTGTTAATTACACTTATAGGAATTTTCAGTTTTCGGTTCAGATATTTAAAAATTCTTTACGCAGCTTTGGGAAGAATTTTATTCAGAGATATCAAGGAAATTTTTATAGCCCGTAAAGCATCAAAACGATTAAGAAGAATTCCTTGGTGGCAATTGTTAAAGAAGCAGGAGTTTTTCTTAAAGAACGATATTCAGAATTTTTATAAATTTATTATAAAAGGTGAAAAATCACACTTAGAAAACTATTAAGAAATGGTTATAGTAATTATTAAATATTTATACTGCAAATAATCATTAAGTATCTATCTTGTATCCAGAATGTCCAAATAATAACCCCTAAAATTGACATAAATTAAATCTATATATTTCTATAAATCTTTCGATTTCACAGCAAATATTAAAAAAAATAGAATAAACTCTTGACTAAGATATCTTAAAACATTAAATTAGCACTCGTTGTGTAAGAGTGCTAACAAAATTTAATCACAAAGTATAAATTAATCTAAAAGTTCAAAATTAAAAGGAGTTAAAAAAATGGCTAACCTTAAATTAAAACCTTTGGCTGACAGAGTAATTGTAAAGCCAATGGAAGCAGACGAAAAAACAAAAGGCGGAATTATTCTACCTGATACTGCTAAAGAAAAACCAGTTGAAGGAACTATTGTCGCTGCCGGTCCCGGCCGAACATCTGATGAAGGTAAAGTTGTTCCTATGTCAGTAAAAAAAGGTGATAAAGTTCTTTACGGTAAATACAGTGGCTCTGAAGTTACTGTAGAAGGAACAGATTACTTAATTATGCGCGAAAGTGACATCTTCGCAGTTATTGGATAATAAATTTTAAAAATAAATCTGGAGAAAATAAAATGGCAAAATTAATTGAATATGACAGCGAAGCACGCACCAAGATAAAAGCCGGTGTTGATAAACTTGCTAACGCTGTTAAAGTTACTTTAGGACCAAAAGGTCGTAATGTTATATTAGAAAAAAAATTCGGAGCACCAACCGTTACTAAAGATGGTGTTTCAGTTGCAAAAGAAATTGAACTAGGTGATGCTGTAGAAAATATGGGGGCTCAGATGGTTCGCGAAGTTGCTTCTAAAACAAGTGATGTAGCCGGTGACGGAACAACAACAGCAACTGTATTAGCTCAGGCAATTTATCGTGAAGGGTTAAGAAATGTTACTGCAGGTGCAAATCCAATGGATCTTAAGAGAGGAATTGATCTTGCTGTAACAAAAGTAGTTGAAAATTTAAAATCAGTAAGTAAAGATGTTGGCGGAAGAAATGAAATTGCACAAGTTGGTGCAATCTCTGCAAACAATGATAAATCTATTGGTGAACTGATTGCTGATGCTATGGAAAAAGTTGGTAAAGATGGTGTTATCACAGTTGAAGAAGCTAAAGGTACAGAAACAGGATTAGAAGTAGTTGAAGGAATGCAGTTTGATCGTGGATATCTCTCACCATATTTTGTTACTAATACAGAATCAATGGAAGCTGAATTAGAAGATCCTATGATCTTAATTCACGATAAAAAAATCTCGGCAATGAAAGATCTGCTTCCTATTTTAGAAAAAGTTGCTCAACAAGGTAAAGCATTATTAATAATTGCTGAAGATCTTGAAGGAGAAGCTCTTGCTACTTTAGTTGTAAATAAAATACGCGGAACATTAAAAATTGCTGCTGTAAAAGCACCGGGATTTGGCGACAGAAGAAAAGCAATGCTGGAAGATATTGCAGTTCTAACCGGAGGAACAGTAATTTCTGAAGAAAGAGGATTCAAATTAGAAAATGCAACTGTTTCATATCTTGGTACAGCTAAGAAAGTTTCTATTGATAAAGACAATACTACTATTGTTGAAGGTGCAGGTAAAACAGCTGACATCAAAAAAAGAATTAATGAAATAAAAGCTCAAATCGAAAAAACAACTTCAGATTATGATAAAGAGAAACTTCAAGAAAGATTAGCAAAACTTTCTGGCGGAGTTGCTGTTCTTAAAATTGGTGCTTCCACAGAAGTTGAAATGAAAGAGAAAAAAGCAAGAGTTGAGGATGCACTTCACGCAACCCGTGCAGCAGTTGAAGAAGGAATAGTTGCTGGCGGTGGTGTTGCTTTTGTAAGAGCAATTTCTGCTCTTGATGGTGTTAAAGGAGAAAATCTAGATCAAACTACCGGTATTAATATTATTATAAAAGCTCTTACTGAACCTTTAAGACAAATAGTAAACAATGCCGGACTAGAAGGTTCTGTAGTTCTTCAAAAAGTTCTAGAAGGTAAAAACGATTTCGGTTTCAATGCTTTCAGTGAAAAATATGAAAACTTGATAAAAGCCGGAGTTATAGATCCTACAAAAGTTACTAGAACAGCACTAGAAAATGCAGCATCTGTTGCTGCATTATTAATTACGACAGAAGCTGTTGTTTTTGAGAAAAAAGAAAAAGAACCAGCTATGCCGCCAATGCCAGGTGGAGGTATGGGTGATATGGGCGGAATGTATTAATAGTTCGTTTCATCCTTTAAGTTACTTTAAGCCCATTCATCTTTTGATGAAAGGGCTTTTTTATTTAAAATTATCCATTTCTCATTTTAATATAATATCGTATATTAAAATCTTACTATCTCAATTATTAATAAAAATTTTGGTGAACAATAAAATGAAAGTAAAAAACTATTCAATTCTATCTATAATTAATACTATTATTATTATAATTGTGTTATATGTTTTTGCATCTTTAAGCGCACAAACAATTCCGGCAAATGCATATTCAGACCTAAGATGGAGACAAGTTGGACCATATCGTGGAGGCTGGGGTACGGTTGCTGAAGGAATACCTGATAATCCAAATACTTATTATTTTGGTGGAGCCGGTGGTGGTGTTTGGAAAACAATTGATGCCGGAAGAACCTGGCAGCCTCTTATGCAGCAAAAAGGTTCTGCAGCTATTGGTGCACTTGCAATTGCTCCATCAAATCAAAAAGTTATTTATGCCGGTACAGGGCAAGTTACATATCGTTATGATAATTTAGCCGGTGATGGTGTTTATAAAACTATTGATGGCGGCATTACTTGGAAAAATATTGGCTTAAAAGATTCACGTCATATCGGGGCAATAATTGTAAATCCAAATGATGAAAATAATGTTTTAGTTGCAGCTTTGGGACATGTATTTGGACCAAATAAAGAACGCGGATTATTTTTATCAAAAGACGGCGGAAAAAATTGGAAACATGTATTATTTGTAAATGAAAATACAGGTGCAATTGATCTTGCCAGTGATCCTTCAAATCCTTCAACTATTTATGCAGCGTTCTGGAAATTAAGGATGCATCCTTGGCTGGATTATTATTTACCACAAAGAAGTGCTGATGGAAGTGGGATTTATAAAAGTATTGATGGTGGAGAAACCTGGACTAAATTAGAAAACGAAAGTCTTCCTTCGGGAAAACTTGGAAGAATCGGACTTGCTGTTGCACAAGGTAATAAAGGTAAAATAATTTACGCAACTATTGATGCAGAAAATGATAAGCAAGGACTTTACAGATCAAATGACGGAGGTATAAACTGGACACATGTTAATAACGATGGTGTTCTTTCCGCAAATTACTTTAGCAAACTTACTGTAGATCCTCAAAATTCTGAAATAGTTTATTTTACAGGTCAGTCTATTAGAAAATCAATTGACGGTGGAAAAACTTATACTATATTTAAAGGTTCACCCGGTGGTGATGACTATCATCACATTTGGATAAATCCAAAAGATTCAAAATATATGATAACCGGTTCTGACCAAGGAACAGTTGTTACAGTAAACGGAGGTAAAAGCTGGTCGAGCTGGTACAATCAGCCAACAGGGCAGTTTTATCACATTGCAGCCGATGATCAATTTCCATATAGAATTTACAGTGGACAGCAAGATAACGGTACAGTTTCTATCTTAAGCAGAGGTCCTTATGGAGTAATTGAAGAAAGAGATTGGCATCCGGTTGGTGGAGATGAAAGAGATTACCAAGTACCGAAACCTGGTAATCCAAATATTGTTTTTGGTACAGGACTTGGTGGACATATTACAAGATTTAACAATTTAACCAGACAATCAGCTGAAATTTCTCCTTGGCCGGTTTCAAGTTACGGTGCACTTCAGACTACAGTTAAATATAGATACACGTGGATTACTCCACTTGCATTTTCTCCAATCGGAAAACATACAATGTACTTTGGAGCACAGGTTCTATTTAAATCTGATAATGACGGTGACCATTGGGAAATAATTAGCCCGGATTTAAGCGGAAAGAAAAAAGATGCAAAAGATTGTAATCAAGAATTGCAAAAAGCTCGTGACTGTGGTTATGGTGTTATTTATACAATTGCTCCATCTCCAATAAAAGAAGATATGATTTGGATTGGAACCGATGATGGATTAATTCAACTTACAAAAGATGGAGGCAAAACCTGGAATAATATCACTCCCCCACAAATTCCTCTATGGGGAAGAGTTGACGCAATTTCTCCTTCTATGTTTTCAGAGAATACAGCCTATGTTGGTGTTAACACTCACAGACTTGATCAATTAAATCCAATTATTTTAAAAACAAAAGATGCAGGTAAAACCTGGAAGACAATAATTAATGGTTTGCCGGATAATGAATATATTAATTCAGTTAGATGCGATCCGGTTAAAGATGGATTATTGTTTGCATCTACTAACAGAAGTGTTTATGTATCTTTTAATGATGGCGAAAACTGGCAACCTCTTACTTTAAATTTACCGACAACTCAAGTTAGAGATATACTAATCCACAAAAGAGATTTAATTGCCGGTACACAAGGAAGAGGAATTTGGATATTAGATGACATTAGTCATTTAAGACAAATTGATTCCGATGTTTTATCAAAAGATGTTCATCTTTTTTCCCCTTCTGATACATACAGATTGAGAGGTAATGAAAACAGAGACACTCCCCCACCGCCTGAAACACCTCTTGGAGAAAATCCACCTAAAGGTGCAATTATCGATTATTGGTTAAAAGATGAAATCAAGTCCCCAATTAAACTTTCTATCTATGATGCTAATAATAATTTGGTTAGAAGTTTTTCAAATGATGATAAACCCGAGAAATTAAATCCATACCGTTACTTTGATGAAAGATGGGTTGGTGAACACAAAGATTTATATTCAAGCTCGGGAATGCATAGATTTATTTGGGATCTAAGATACAAAAGACCAAGGTCATTGAGATATAGTTTTACAATTGCTGCTGTTTGGGATCAGGGAACTCCTGTTTTACCTGAAGGACCTATTGTTTTGCCTGGAAAATATAAAGTAGTTCTCTCTGCTAATGACAAAGATTACATACAATATATAAATATAAAACTTGATCCGAGAATTTCTGTACCAATGAAAGATTTGGAAGAACAACTTCAACTTTCAAGTAAAATTCAACAGGTTATGGAGACTATAGTTTCTAATGTTGAAGAAATTGATAATTATTTGAAAGATCAAAAAGCTGAAAAGAAAATAAGTGAAATCAAAAAGTTAAAGAATGATATGTCGAGAGTTGCAAATGTATTGGCTGGTTTGATGAGTAAAGTCCAGAGTGCTGATAATGCTCCATCACAAGGTCAAAAAGATTTGTTTTCAGATTATAAAGAACAATATAATAGATTATTAACAGGTTGGTATAAAGCACAAAATAAACTGCCGCCAAAAATGTGATATTTAATGGTAAGTTAAGAAATTTGAACTAATGACAGATTTTCTATTTCTAATTTTATATGATGAAGATAGGATTTACATATTTCAAGATCTTTAATAATATTTGCTTTGGTGTCTTCAAATTTATCTTTTAATTGACTGAATAAATCATCATAATAGTTTATTCCTTCTTTAAGATTATCGGCAAAATTTAGCAAATATTTTTCGTGTTTATCATTCATATTTTCTTTGAATTCATCTAATTTATTTTTCAGAAATTCTAAATAAATTTTTAATTCTTTTATGAACATATTTGGACGGTCTGTTCTTGTTATAACATTCAATCTTCCATAAATATGATCAGTAATTTCTTTTAAGCTCATTATTTTAGAAAAATACGCCATATTAGGTCCCGGACAAATTGAAACACCGCTTCCCTCAACCTTTGTTTCTAAATTGTTTGTTAATAGTGAAGATGTTCCTAATCCAACACAAATACAAGATTTATCAACAATTTTTTCATATTGTTCTTGATATTCAGTAGTAGATAAATTTTTATCTTCTAATTCTTTTAATTTTAGATTCTGGTATTGGCGTGAAGCAGAACAAATAGATCTTTCAGTAAATTCTTTATTCGATACCAAATATTTTTTGGGGCATGAACTACCCGGTCTTCCTTTAGCAATATTTTCTAATCTTTCATCATCTTTAGTATTCCCTTTAAGAGTGTTGAACGGAACACCTAAAGGAGAGATACTGCTTAAATACAAATCCTCTTCTTTTGCTTTTGTTAATTTATTTCTTGTATTATCATCTACATTTGTTACTTCGGGAACTAAAAGAAACGGTGTCCCCCAACCAACAGAATCAACCTTATAATGGTCTAATAAAAATTGATGTTCTTCAGCAGTACCAACACCACCTTGTGCAGTAATTTTTATAGGTAATTCATTTGGAGGAATTGAACGGTTTTTTTCTGAAAGAGAATTTACAAGTACTGAATGTAAAGTTTGATTTAATTCCTTTCTTCTATCTCTAAATTCTGCTAATATCGGACCCATTAAATAACCATCTGTAGCAAAAGCATGACCTCCGCAATTTAATCCTGATTCAATTCTATACTCAGAAACCCATAAACCTTTTTTAGCTAAAAAATTTCCTTGTATTTGTGCAGATCTGTAGTCGCTTACTTTTAAAATAATTTTCTTTTTAATAAATCCGTTTTCATCCGGATAGAAATCTTCAAATTGTGTAATGTAACTGTAAAGCTTTGGATTAATACCGGCAGAAAAAACAATTGATGAAACTAGATCAC
>PFGS01000012.1 GCA_002783525.1 Ignavibacteriales bacterium CG12_big_fil_rev_8_21_14_0_65_30_8
GAACCGTTTTTGTATAAAATAGTTGAAAAACTTGTAAAAGAAATGTCTGAAGTGTTTCCGGAAATAAAGGAAAAACAAAAGTATGTTGAAAAAGTTATAAAAGCAGAAGAAGAAAGTTTTAATAAAACTCTGGACAGAGGAATTGAATTATTTAATGAAATTATAGTGAACCTAATTGTTAAAAATTTGGAGAAAAAGAAATACGCAAATGGATATAAAGTGTCAGGTACAAAAGAAATATCAAAGAATGATTACAAAATTAGTGTTAAGAAAAATGATGTACCAAATCCTATTGAAGAAATTTGGTTATCGCAATGGGACGAAAAACAAACTAAATCACATTTTAATAAAATTCCTATCATAAAGGGAGGAGATGTTTTTAGACTATACGACACTTTTGGTTTCCCTGTTGATTTAACAAATATCATGGCTAGAGAAAAAGGTTTTACAATCGATGAAAAAGGTTTTGACAAATTAATGGAAAACCAAAAACAAAAAGGAAGAGAAGCAACTAAAGATAAATTTTCTTCAATTAATGTAAACACAGAAAATTTAGATTCATTTGAATTAATAAGTAAAGATGAAACCGTTTTTACCGGATATGATGAGTTAAATACAAATTCAAAGATAATCGGTCATAAAAAAGAAAATGAAAATGAATTAATCATTTTAGACAAAACCCCCTTTTACGTAGAAGCAGGCGGACAGATTGATGACCTGGGTATATTATCAGTTAAAGAAAATAAATATGATGTACTTGATGTAGCAAAAATTGATAACAAAGTAGTACATGTAATTGAATCAAATAAAAACGATCCTTTAAAAACCGGAAGTGACGTACTTGCAGAAATAGATACGAACAGAAGATGGGATATAATGCGTAATCATTCTGCAACTCATTTTATGCACGCTGCTTTAAGAACAATTTTAGGAACACATGTTCATCAGGCAGGTTCTTATGTGGGACCGGATAGATTGCGTTTTGACTTTACACATTTTTCAAAAGTATCGGATGCTGAACTAAAAGAAATTGAAAGTCTGGTGAACGAAGAGTTAAGAAGAAATACTCCGCTTCAGCATCACAGAGATATTCCGTTCGACAAGGCAAAAAAAATGGGCGCCTTAATGTTCTTTGGTGATAAATACGGAGACAAAGTTAACGTCGTGCAATTTGGTGATTTCTCAATGGAATTCTGCGGAGGAACACATGTTAAAAATTCATCTGAAATTGGTTTGTTTAAAATAATTAGTGAGTCTTCTATCTCAAGCGGCGTTAGAAGAATTGAAGCCGTTACAGGAAGTGGGGTTGAAAAATTTATTAACTCACAAATTGAACTTCTTAAAAATAAAGATAAAAAATTAGCCGAGCTTTTAGAAGAGAAAAAATCAATTGAAAAAGAAAATTCAGAATTAAAATTAAAAGGTAAGCTCGGACAAATTTCTTCATTACTTGAAACTCCCATCAAATTAAATGGAATAAACATCTATAAAGCACAAATAAAAGCAGAAAGTGTTGATCAGTTAAAATCATTCGGTGATGAATTACGAAACAAATCAAAAAATTCTGTAGGTGTTTTATTTGCAGAAATTGACGGCAAGGTTGGTATAGTCTGCACTGTTACAGATGATCTTTTAAAAGATAAAAAACTAAGTGCGGGAAAAATTGTAGGTGAGCTTGCAAAACTTGTCGGAGGCGGAGGAGGAGGAAGACCTCATCTTGCAACTGCAGGTGGTAAAGATGCAAAATCAATCCCTAATGCACTTAAAAAAGTTGAAGAAATTATTAAGAAATTTTTAGCTTAGAAATATAATTATTGTCATTTCGAATCCCCGATAATATCGGGGTGAGAAATCTAAAATTTTATTTTCCGAAAGATTTCTCCCTGTGGTCGAAATGACAACGTAACTTCTTTAATAAAAAGAATTTGAAAAAAACTAAAACAAAATATATTTGTTCCAACTGCGGATATGAAACTCCCAAATGGCTCGGCAAATGCCCGGAATGCGAAAGCTGGGAATCGTTTACAGAAGAAATTATTGAAGAGAACAAACGCTCTCCCAAACCTTTCAAGGGAAAAATTAATGTTCAAAAAATAAATGATATTGCCGCTAATGAAACAGATAGAATCACTTCCGGAATTGTTGAATTTGACAGAGTGCTCGGCGGCGGACTTATGCCAGGCTCAATTGTTTTACTTGGAGGCGATCCCGGAATTGGTAAATCAACTTTGGCTATGCAGACAACTGCAAAACTTACTGACAAAGTTTTGTATGTGACCGGTGAAGAATCAACAAAACAAATTAAAATACGCTCGCAAAGATTAAATTTAAATTCAGATGATTTTTTTGTGCTAGCCGAGACAAATCTTTCAGCAGTTATTTCTGCAATAAAAGAAACAACTCCTGCTGTAGTAGTTATTGATTCAATTCAAACAATGTACCGCGAGGAACTGGATAACTCACCCGGAACAATAACACAAATAAGAGAATGTACTTCCGTTCTTCAGGATGTTGCAAAGAAAAATAATATTTGTGTTATTATAGTTGGGCACGTAACTAAAGATGGAATGATAGCCGGACCAAAAATACTGGAACACATTGTTGACACCGTTCTTTACTTTGAAGGTAATTCAAATTATTCCTATAGAATTCTCCGCGCACAAAAAAACAGATACGGTAACACAAATGAGATCGGTATTTTTGAAATGAAACAAACTGGGCTTGAGCAGATACTGAATCCAAGTAAAATATTTTTAAGCAATGCAGAAAACAAAACTCCCGGTTCCGTTGTTACTTCAACTATTGAAGGCACAAGACCACTGTTAATAGAAGCACAGGCATTGATAACTCCCTCCAATTTCGGTTATCCTCAAAGGGTTTCCACGGGATTTGACCAAAGAAGACTTTCTATTTTACTTGCTGTTTTAGAAAAGCACGGAAATTTAAA
>PFGS01000005.1 GCA_002783525.1 Ignavibacteriales bacterium CG12_big_fil_rev_8_21_14_0_65_30_8
ACAATACAATTATTATAATTACCCCAGTTAAAATAAATATCCATTCCGGAGTTTCTTTTAATTTAAATGGTTTATATTTAGCATATATTGTTTTGTTGGAATCAATTTCACTAGGCTTAAATTTCCAAATTAAAGTATTGCCTTCTTTTTCGTGCGAATTGTCCTCATATACTTTACCGTAAAAAGTATATTTATATGTTATGCTATATTTACTGGAGTCTGTTTTAAGATCATAACTTACAGGAGGAACATTTTGAGTAAAGGTCATTATTCCTTCATTATCTTCAACTAATAAAAAATTAGAGTTCTTAAAAGTTTTTGAATGATTTAGAGAATCAATACTATCGAAAGATATATCTATAATTGCATGTGTTGTTCCATCTAAAGAATCAGTTAATACTTTTATACCATCTAATTTATAATAATCTGATGTGAATTCTTTTTTTAAAAAATCTGAGTTGAAAAAAGTTAAATTTTTAAGTTGCTCGGAATCAATGTCATAAGGTAAATTACTCCAATAATGCATGCTCATTTTACCAGAACCATCTGGATAAATATTTACATCTTGAATATAATTTAAGCAACCTGAAAGAAGTAAAAGATAGGCAATACTAATTACTTTTGTAATTAGTTGTATTTTACTTTTTTGAATAAAAATATTAGTTATCACTATTATAAGGAGAAAATATTGATTTCTTTAAATTATAGATAATTTTTCAATTTATCACTATTTTTGTTTTTCATTAATAATAAGATAGGTTATGCCAACATACGAATATAGATGTAATAAATGCTATAAAAGGTTTGAGCTGTTTCAGAAAATGAGCGACAAACCTATAGAGAACTGTCCTGAATGTAACGGAAATGTTACTAAAATAATTAGCGCAGGCATGGGGGTAATATTTAAAGGAACTGGTTTTTATCAAACTGATTATAAAAATAATAATTCAAAAGATTCAGCAAAGGCTGATTCTTCTAATAAATCTACTAATTCAGATTCTAAAGAGACCACTAAAAAAGAAACTTCTAAAGAAACAAAAAAGTCTAAAGAAGATTAATTATTTAATCTTAAAAATCAGCTCCTAATGATATATAATGTATTGGTGAAGAAAATCCGTTAAAATTATATGCCCAGCCCACATCATATTTTACCAAAAAGTTGAGGAAAAATACTCTAGCTCCAACCCCCATACCAATAAGTAAATCTTTTGTAATCACATTACCATTGCTATCTTTTGTAAATAACTTTAGACTGCTGTTTTTATCCCAAGTAGCTCCGGCATCAACAAACAAAGCGCCCTGCATATTACTAAAGAATAATGGAAGACCTCCGGTTAGCAAATACCTTATTAATGGAAATCTTAATTCCATATTTAGCATTGTATATTTAGAACCAATACGAGCAGCATACTCAAATCCTCTTAATGGAACACCGGCAGTTAAAAATACAAAGTCAGAGGTTGATTCAATCGGGACTTCCTGAGTAGCAAATTTTCTGTTTATCCAATTATCAGTTCCACCAAGGAAAAATCTTTGAGGATTTGCTCCACCAGAATATCCACCAGCAAGTCTGATAGCAAATGAGTAATAACCTTCACCCATTTTAAAATAAGTTCTATAATCACCTAATAAAGAATAGAAACTTAATTCCTTTTCTGATATTCCAGGATTTCCTAATAAATCCAATCTATATCTTGAACCATCAATAGGAGCAGTTATTCCCCATAGTACATTATCTTTAACTAGACTTATTGAAGGAATAATAAAAGTAGATTTAGAAGTCGGATCAGATGGATCATCTAAATTTTCTTTTGATACTCCAAAGAAGCTTAATCCTGCGTCAATTCTATAAAATTGATTAATGGGGTAACTTGCAGAAAATACAGCACCAAAATTTCTAAATCTAAAGAAATTGGTTACATTATTTTGAATTAGGTAAACAAATCTTGCAGTATGGAAAAGCTGAACACCATAATTAGTTCTATTTGCTAAATAGAAATAAGATAAGCCATAATCACTGTTTTTTAAATCTAGTTGCAGACTTGTTTGACCAATCAGCCTATGATTACCAAGCACATCACTAAAGGATAAAATGGTTGTTCCTGTTAACCCATAAAGAGTATTATACCCCGCATTAGCGTAAACCAAATCCGGTGAAAAAGTAATTTTATATCTTCTTACTTTATAATCACCGTTTTCATCCAAATTATCTACTGGGTAAAAATTATCAACAGCATTTTTTAGTTTTAATTCTTCTTCTTTACTCTTTGGACCAAAGACAAAATTGGTATAAGATACTGTAGTTGAATCATAATCTGTTTTGGTTGTATCTGAATATTGCCCTGTAAAGAATTCAATTTTAACATTTTTTACAGAATCTATTTTTTCAGTTATTTGTGGTTTTTCAACCTGTTTAATTTTTTTCTCTTTTAAACTTGAAATATAAACGGTGGGTTTTAATACCTCTGAATTAATTTTAGAAGTAAAAGGATTATTCATTAAATAAATATTATATGAAACTTGTGACAATGATGAGAAAGTTAGTTTTTGTCCATCCCTCGAAATTGATATTTGATCTACTCCAGTTAAAGAATTTGTTATTGGAATAGGTGCTCTTTCAATTACAGAATTTAAAGAATCATCATTACTCATAACAATATTTTTTTTATAAATATTTGTTATACCATTAGCATCAGAAACAAAAAGTATCTCTTTCCCATCCGGTGACACTAAAGGAAAAGATTCTGTGGCTGATGATGTATTAGTAATACGTTCCATCTTTAACGAATTTATATTTATAGAATATATATCATCTTGATCATAATCATAATTATAGATTTTAAAATCATCAGGCATTTGACCAATAGACAAGTTGTTTTTCCTATCTGAAGTAAATACTATATTATTTCCGTAGGGTGACCAGCT
>PFGS01000185.1 GCA_002783525.1 Ignavibacteriales bacterium CG12_big_fil_rev_8_21_14_0_65_30_8
CTTTTTCCAATTTAAATTTTCTTCAAAAGCCAAACTGCCTGATGATAAAACAATTGGCATATTGAAACCCATATTTCTTATATCTTCTGTGCACGAAAGTCCATCCATATCAGGCATACTATAATCAATGATTATCATATCAACAACCATTTCTTCTTTTAATACTCTTAGTGCTTCAAGCCCGCTATCAACCATAATTACATTGTAGCCAACTGATTCAAGCAAGTCTGCCAGTAACTCTTTCAG
This sequence comes from Ignavibacteriales bacterium CG12_big_fil_rev_8_21_14_0_65_30_8, assembly GCA_002783525.1. Classification (GTDB taxonomy): domain Bacteria; phylum Bacteroidota; class Ignavibacteria; order Ignavibacteriales; family Ignavibacteriaceae. The sequence continues at coordinate 247 of PFGS01000185.1, forward strand.
CATTGGTTCATCATCAGCCAATAAAATAATTTTTTCTGATTGAACATCTACATTAACCTTGGTTGGTTCAAATGCAGGAAGAAAAACATCAAATGTTGTTCCACTATCTTTTTTACTGGAGACAAGAATTTCACCGTTAAGAGCTTTTATAATACCATAAGAAACATATAAACCCAAACCTGAGCCTGTATCTTTTTCCTTTGTTGAAAAATAAGGATCAAATATTCTTAATAAAAATTCTTCTTCAATACCTTCACCGGAATCATTAACAGATATCCAAACATAATTACCTAAATTTAAAAGCGGATACTCAGAGCGATTGGCTTTTTCAATTTTTAATTTTTTTGCAGCAATGTTTATACTACCTTTTTTACCAATTGCTTCCTTTGCATTTACACATAAATTTAATAGAACCTGATAAACCTCTACAGTATTACCTAAAACATCCGGAAGTTCTTTATCTATATTTGTGTTTACACTAATTCCTTTTGGGAATGTACTTGTAATTACCTTTATCAATTCTTCAAGTAAAGATGAAGGTTTTATTATCTCTTTTCTTTTTGCAGTCGGTTTACCGAAAGTTAATAATCCCTTTGTCAAATCTCTTGCTCTTACTGAACATTGCTCAATATTGTCAACCAGTTTAGATAATTTTGGATCATCCGGCAGCCTCTTTTTTAATAGATCCACACTACCAAAAATACCGGAAAGCAGATTGTTAAAATCATGTGCCATCCCACTGCTTAATTTTCCTATTGTCTCTAATTTTTGAGCTTGAAGTAGTTTTTTTTCCAGAGCAATATTTAAATTCTTGGTATTTATATTGCTAATACCAAAGGCAAGTAAGGAAGCAATTTGCATTGTTGTTGAGACATCGAACTTAGAAAACTCACCTTTCTTTTTTCCAATAATAATAGTTGCTAAAAGTTTACCGTCAAATAAACTTGGTGCAATTAATGTTGTTGAACTGTGAAATAAAGTATTTAAAGATTGACCGATATTATCATGTTTTTTAGTTCCTATAAGTGGTTTTGTGTTTTTAATAAGCCATTTATTAATAAATGAAAGATTAGCTTTCATTTCTCTTTTAATGTCATTCAAATGTTCAAGATTTTTATCCGGATCATATTTGACAAAGGAAGGTAAATTATCTTGATTGTTAAAATAAATAATACCAAAACACCCGTCACAACTTTCAACAGCTCTTAACAATATTTCTTCTGATATTACTTTGCTGGATTTTTCTTTTACCAGGAGGGATAAAATATCTTGTAGTTCTTCCTGAAAGTGGATGTTTTGTTTTAAAATACCTACTTCATTGTTTAGACCGTCTGCATTATTTAGCATTTAACAATATTATTGTGTTAAAGAATATTTTTTAATTTTTGAATATAAAGTCTTTATGCTTATACCAAGTTTGTATGCGGTTTTTGCTCTATCCCACTTAAAATAATTAAGTGCATTTTCAATATGTTTTTTTTCAATTTCTTCCATACTAACTATTTCGGTATGTTCAGATGTTGCATCAGTAGATTGATCTTTTTTATCGCTTGATGGTAAATTAAGATCTTCAGGCTTAATAGTATCATCTGAGGCAAAAATTATTGCTCTTTCAATTATGTGGTCTAATTCTCTAACATTACCCGGGAAAGTGTAATTGCTTAATAAAATCTCTGCAGCAGAAGAAAGTCTTTTTGGCGATCTTATTGGAGATTTTACTTCTAAAAAATGATTTGCAAGCTGAAGTATATCTCCTTTTCTTTCCCTTAAAGGAGGCAAAGTTAAAGTAATTACATTTAATCTGAATAAAAGATCTCTTCTAAAATTTTTGCTTTCAGTTTCATCTAAAAGATTTCTGTTTGTTGCACCAATTACCCTTACATCAGATGTTAAATTTGAAACACCCCCAATTCTTCTGTACTCACCGCTCTCTAAAAATCTTAATATTTTTGGTTGAAGTGTAATGCTCATTTCACCAATTTCATCCAAGAATAATGTTCCGCCGTCTGCAATTTCAACAAGACCTTGCTTTGCTGATTTGGCATCTGTAAAGGCTCCCTTTTCGTGTCCGAAAAGTTCACTTTCAATTAATTGATCTGGTAATGACGCACAATTAATTACTACAAATGGCTTGTCTTTTCTTAGGGAGTTGCGGTGAACATATTCTGCAAGAAGTTCTTTTCCTGTTCCGGTTTCGCCTTCTATTAAAACATTGGACTCTGATTGCGCAGATTTATTTGCAAGGGTTATAATCTTTTGTATTTCTTTACTTGAACCTATGATCTTACTGTGAATATTTTTATTTATTTGCTCTTCTAAAATTGTTGTTTTAACAAGCAGATTCTTATGCTCAATTGCTCTGTTTATTGTAAGAATAAGATCTTCAAAATCATAAGGCTTTGATATAAAATCATAAGCTCCCAACTTAATACAATTTATTGCTTTTTTGATATCGGATTGTGCTGTTAATATTATTACTTGTAATGACGAAGTATAACCGGTTACAAACTTAAGAACTTCTTCACCGGATACTTCTTTCATATTAAGATCCAAAAGAAGAACATCATAGTTCTTGCTTTTAACGGATTCTATTGCATCTTTTCCGTCATAAACTGTTTGAACAGCAAACCCTTCTTCAAGGAGTTGTTCTTTCAGAAGATAACACAGAGTTTCATCGTCATCACATACGAGTATGTTGTTTTCTTTTGACATTTATCCTGTTTAATATGTTAAATTATAAGCTAAATTGTTTGAAATAGAAACATCAAATGCTTATATTTTGCCTTCAAATTTTTTTGG
>PFGS01000120.1 GCA_002783525.1 Ignavibacteriales bacterium CG12_big_fil_rev_8_21_14_0_65_30_8
AAGGTCAAAAAATTCTTCACCAAATATTAATTCATTTATCTTATTATAAAAAACACTTTCTTTATTGCCCTGTAAAATTTTTTTAATTCCTTTCTTGCCAAAATAGACTAATAATTTTACATCATCTTTACCGTAGTGCAAATCACAATTAAAATTATATTTATCTTCTTTTATACCGGATACAGCTATTCCTTTTTCAGCTAAAAATTTAATTTCTTGCTCGATTAGTTTTTTAGCTTGTTGTTTAATTTTATCCAAGTTGAGATATTAAATAATGAAAATAAAATATGAATTGATAAAAATATTAAAAATATGATAAAATGTATATCAGCTTATTCTGATCTTGAAAGAGGAAGTGTAATTATAAAGGTACTTCCTTTATTTTCAACACTTTCAATTTTAAAAGTGCCTTCATTTTGTTTTATGTATTTAATAACTAATTGTAAGCCCAATCCTGTGCCAAATTCTTTTTCAGTACCTTGAGTGGAAAATACATCTTCAGTAAATATTTTGTCTAGACTTTCTTTTTTCATTCCAACACCGGTATCTTTTACAATCAATTCAACTTTATCGTTACCATCAACATTTTTCTTATGTGCTGAAATTGAAATATTTCCCCGCCTTAAAGTAAATTTAATTGAATTAGAAATTAGATTTTGGATAACGGAATTCATCATTTCTTTATCGGCATAAATGAAAAGACTTTCCTCTACATCTACATTAACAGAAATTTGTTTTCTGATGTAATTACCTTTTAAGATCAAGAGATTTTTATTAACTAATTTATCAACATTTAATACTTCCGGTTCATAAACTATTTTGCCAACCTTAAATCTTGAGTATTGCAGAAGATTAGTTGTCATCGTATAAAGATTTTTTGAGGATTCATAAATTGCATTTTGATATTCTTTGATCTCTTCTTTTGTAAGTGAATCCAATTCGGTAGTAAGAATTTCAGAAAAACCCAATAATGAATTAAAAGGAGCTCTTAGATCATGTGATATTATAGAAAATAATTGATCCTTCGATTTATTTATGCTTTCTAACTTTACTATCAAATTTTTTCTTTCTTGTTCAAGTTTTTTTCTTTCAATCGCCCTAGATATTGAATATCCAATAACTTCAAGGATTTCTTTTTCTTTATCTCCATAGGTAAGTTTGTTGTGATAGTCTTGTACTACTAAAGCACCGATAGTTTGTTCTCCAATACTTATTGGAATACCCAACCAGATTTTAGCTTGGGCACCGACCAAATCAACTTTCCCCTCTTTTACAAGCTGTGCATCTCTTTCTTCATTTATTAGTTCAGATTTACCTGATTTGATTATATATTCTGTCAATCCATTTCTAAATTTTACAGGAAGTTGTTCTTTATCAATTTCATCTTTAAAATATGGAAATGTCAGCATATCATTTTCTCTATCATAAAGAGATATATAAAAATTTTTAACAGGCATTAAATCTTTTATTGACTCACGTATAAAATCAAAAAAATCATCTAAACTTTCACCAACATTGGAATATTGTAATATCTGAGAAATAATTTTTTGAACTTTTTGTTCTTTTCTTCTTTGAGTTACATCTCTTCCAACACCAACACTATAAATTAACTTACCGAATTTATTGCGTAATTCAGAAATGTGCCAGAATATTGTTTTTTCTTCACCGGACTTTGTGATAAGAGACATTTCTATTGCAAACGGTTCTGTTACTTTATTTTTTTCATTCTGAAGTCTTTTCTTCTTTAATTTTAATTGGAATCTTGGAGGTATGGTTTTTAACCATCCTCCATCTAATAGTTCTTCTTCAGAATATCCTGTGATTAATATCCCTTTTTTATTTATCTTGGAAAGTTTCTCATCTTTGTCAATTACAACTACAATAATGTCAGCCAGATCGAGAATAGTATTGAGGTTATTTTTTTCAAAATTAAGATCAGTGAATGCTTTATTTAATGTAGTTAAATCTCTTAATATTCCTATGCTAGCAGAAAGTTTACCAAGTTCATTCTTCTCCTGAAAAGAAACATCTTCAACTAATTTAGATTGACCTGATTTTGTTTCAATTATATAATTTCCGTAAAAGTCTTCAGCTATTTCAGAATTATTTTCACCTTTTGTACTAGTACTTTCTATTTTTTTTATAATTTCTTTAAATCCTATTTCGTTAATTTCATCTTTTGTATACCCTGTAAGATTTAAAATGGAGGGACTCATATAATCATAATATTTTTTGTTATAATCATATCTATAAATAACAACATCAGAATGTGTAAAAATTAACTCTCTTATTTTTTCCGAATCAGAGAATAAAGAGGTTTGTTCATTAACAGAATTCATAAGACCTGTTTAATTAAATAAATGTTGTTAAATACAATTATATTAATTTATGAAAATAATAGATATAAATTCCATTATCTTGAATAAACTTTAATTTTATTTAAATAATAATCTTGGGCTTGACTATTACTCTATACTAGTTTATTTTTATATAGATTAAATCTTAATAATAATTATATAATCTTAAAATTAAAATGAAAACAGCAGCTGATTTAAAACACGGTGAAAAGGTAATAATAAACTGCGTAAATTCTAAACACCCTTCTGCAAAAAGATTGTTGGAAGTTGGTTTTACACCAGGTCAGGAAATTGAACTAGTTAACAGATCAACATTTAATGATCCAATTGCAATTTCAATAAGAGGAACCGTAATAGCTTTGAGAAGATCTGATGCTGATTGTATAATTATTGCATGATTGATAACCTAACTTCAGATAATTTATTCATAACTCTAGTAGGTCCACCCAATTCTGGTAAAACAACTCTCTTTAACTATTTTAGTGGTAAAAATTATAAAACAGTAAATTATCCCGGTGCAACTGTTGATTCAGCAGTAGCTAATCTTCAGAAAAAATTTAATATTAATGCATCATTAATGGATTCACCGGGAATTATTAGTTTAAACCCCGAAACTGACGATGAAAAAATAGCGGTAAACTATTTATACAAACATCCGAAACTCGGCAAACCGGATCTTGTAATTGTAACAGTTGATTCCAGTCAACTTTCCAGACATTTATACTTAGCAAAACAAATCATTAATTCTAAATTCAATGTAATTATTGCTTTAACTATGGTTGACATTTTAGAGCAGAAAGGATTTGAAATTAATGAAGATAAACTCTCGGAAATAATTGGCTGCAAAACCTTTAAAGTTGATGGAAGATCAGGTAGAGGTATTGATAATTTACTTTCATATATAAATGATAATAAAATTAGTTTTAAGGAAGAAACTATACTGAACAATCATTCAGCAAATAATAATACAGATGATGTTTTACTACTTTATAAAGAAATAGAAAAAATTGAAGATGAATGTTTAGTTGAAATAGAAGATAAAAAAAATATCAATCTAAAAAGAGCAAACAAACAGTTAAATCTTGTTACAAATAAATTTGAAAAAAAGAAATGTAACCAGATAGATGCAAGAACCGTTAAGATTGATAAAGTTTTATTGCACAACACTTGGGGTTTGGTTTTCTTCTTTCTAATAATGTCTTTTACTTTTACTAGTATTTTTTGGTTTGCTCAACCAATAATGAATTTTGTTAGTTATATATTTCAAAATCTTGCTGATGAAGCTTTAAACTTGGCCGGTAATAACTGGTTTGGAATGCTACTGTCAAACGGAATTATTAACGGTGTTGGCTCAGTTGTAGTATTTGTTCCTCAAATAATGATCTTGTTCTTAATTTTAGGTATACTTGAAGATTCGGGATATCTGGCTAGAGGTGCAATGTTAATAGATAAACCTCTTTCTAAAATAGGATTGAACGGAAAATCATTTGTACCAATGCTTTCTGGTTTTGCTTGTGCAATACCTGCTATGATGGCGGCAAGAACAATCCCAAACCGAAGAGAAAGGTTATTAACTATTTTTATTCTTCCATTATTAAGCTGTAGTGCAAGACTCCCTGTTTATACTTTATTGCTTGCATTTTTATTTCCGGGTAATAAAGCCTGGATAGCCGGAATTGTGTTGGCAGCAATTTATCTTTTCAGTATCCTTAGTTCAATATTAGCGGCAGCAATTATAAATAAACTAAATAATAAAGTAATAAAAGCACAAGATAACTCATCATTTATCCTTGAATTACCGGCATACAGAAGACCTGAAGTTAAAGTAGTAGCAATAAATATGTGGCACAGTGGAAAATTATATTTACAAAAAGCTGGTCCAATTATTTTAGTTCTGTCAATCTGTATTTGGTTTTTTACTTCATTTCCTAATATAGATCCAAAAGTTAATACAGATAATATTTCTCAAGAACAGGTAAATGAATTGAAAGATTCTGAAAGACTTGCAACTTCATATGCGGCAGACTTTGGTAAAATTATTCAACCGGTTATGACTCCACTTGGTTTGGACTGGAGAGTTGGTGTGGCTTTAATTTCCGCTTTTACTGCAAGAGAAGTTTTTGTGAGTTCCATGGCTTTAATTTTTAAGGTTACTGATAGTCGTGGTTCTTTAATGGAATCTATGTTGGATGCTATGAAAAATTCAAAAATTGGAAATACAGAGAAAAAACTATTTACACCTTCTTCAATAATTGGAATAATTATATTTTTTATGTTTGCACTTCAGTGTCTTTCTACAATTGCCATTTCCAGAAAAGAAACAGGCAGCTGGCGAATTCCAATACTTCAGTTAATAATTTTTTCCGGATTGGCTTATTTTCTCTCTTTTGTTGCGGTTAACGGACTAAGGATATTAGGACTGAGTTGATATTAATCAAATCATTCTTTCTTGCTATTAAAATACGACCCGCTTATTTTAAATATTAACTTAAAACAAAATTATATAAATAATTGAAATTCGAAAAAGCAAAAGAAAAATTCACAGAATTTTTAAGGAAAGGTAAAAACCGAATTACTCCAGAAAGATTTGAAGTAATGGAAGCTGCTTTAGATTATGAAGGACATTTTGGTGCCGATGATCTGTATATAGAAATGAAAAATCTGGATTCAACTATTTCTAGAGCTACTGTTTATAACACACTTGAACTATTAGTACAATGTGAATTAATCAGTAAAAGAAATTTTGGGGAAAATACAACTAAATATGAAAGTAATTTTAGAAGACAAGTACACGATCATTTAATTTGTATGGATTGCGGAAGGATTGTTGAATTTGTTAATCCTAATTTAAAAAAATTACCTGAAGAAATTAGCAATGAACTTGGATTTGAGTTCTCAAGTCATTCATTTAATATTTTTGCCAGATGCAAAGATCCTAAAAACTGTAAATACAATAAATAAATTTTTCGGAAAGTATTAATATGGAAAATAAATATCCCCTGGTTTGGCATAAAGATGACTTCCAGATAAAAGTTTTCTGCTCAATTCCAAATATTGCAACCGGTATTTTAATAAAAGCCTCTGACAATTATTTTATTGTTGATCCGGGTGACGGAATATTAAGAGATCTTAATTCAGAAATCGGTACAAAAAATATTTTAGATGTCTCTGATATTTTTATTTCTCACGGACATCATGATCATGTTGGAGGTGTTTGGACTTTATTAACTTACATGAGAGTGTTGCAAAAGAATACTCCTTTGTCACTACACTTCCCCAAAGGGTGTAAAGAAATTATTTCTATTTACCGTGCTTTTGAACAGGTATATTCAAATTCAATTCCATATAAAATAATTTTAAATGAAATTCCGGATACTAAAGAATTCAAAAGCAGTAAAGGTTTAACTATAAAACCTTTTCCTGTTATTCATAAGGAAATATTGAACGATAGAGTTACAAAACAACAAGTTCCGGCAATCGGTTTTACATTTGAACATGACGGGAAAAAAATATGTTACGGGGGGGATACAGCTTATTGTATTGAATTAGAAAATGCAGCTAAAGGTTGTGACCTTGCTGTAATTGAAGCCGGGCACGATGAGGAAGAAGAAGGTCCGGATGATATGCATATGACACTTGAAGAGGCAAAAAAAATCGGAAATTCAGCAAAAGAATATTTCTTGGTGCACATACCAGAATAATCATTGTTAATTTAATTAATCTTTTTTGTACAAAAAATAAACGGTAAACAATGAAAAATCTTTCAAAGTTTTCAATATTAATTTTACTACTACAAATTATTGTAATATCAAATATCGGTTGCAAAAAAGAAAAAGGACAATACCTTTTCCCAGGTGAAAAACATTTTAAAAATATTAAAATGTTAACTGATGTAGGTGAAAATGCTGAAGCTTATCTTTCTTTTGATCAGAAGAAATTGATCTATCAATCAACTTTCGGTAAATATAAATGTGATCAAATATTTACAATGAATATAGACGGAACCGATAAAAAATTAGTCTCTACAGGAAAAGGCCGAACAACCTGCTCATATTTTTTACCCGGAGATTCAACAATAATTTATGCTTCAACACATTTAGCAGATGAAAATTGTCCACCCCCTCCGGACAGATCAAAAGGGTATGTCTGGAAACTTTATGATACTTTTGACATATTTAAAGCAAATGCAGATGGCACCAATTTGGTAAGACTAACAAATACACCGGGCTATGATGCGGAAGCAACTCTTTCTCCCGTGGGTGATAAAATTGTTTTTACTTCAACAAGAGACGGAGACCCTGAAATATATACAATGGATCTTGACGGAAGTAATCAAACCAGATTAACATTTCATAAAGGTTATGATGGGGGTCCTTTCTTCTCACAAGACGGAAAAAAAATTGTATTCAGAGCAAGTTCACCTAAAACAGAAAAAGAGAATAAAGATTATAATGACTTGGTTAAAAATGGTTTAGTAAGACCAACGGCGTTAGAAATATATGTAATGGATGCAGATGGAAAAAATGTAAAGCAATTAACTGATTTTGGTAAAGCAAGTTTTGCACCATATTTTACGCCTGATACTAAAAAAATAATTTTCTCTTCAAATGTTAAAAGTAAAACCGGAAGAAATTTTGACCTTTATATAATCAATATTGATGGTACAGGATTAGAACAAATTACATTTTATGATCAATTTGATGGATTCCCAATGTTCACCAACGACGGAAAGAAAATTGTTTTTGCTTCAAACAGATTACATAAAAATGAAGGTGACACTAATATCTTTATTGCTGATTGGGTAGAATAATCAGATATAATTGTTTTCGGCTGGATATATTTTTATATTTTTTAAATAATAAGTAGGAGTTTTTATGAAAAAGAAACATCCTCTACTAAGATTTATATTTATTGTATTAATAGTTGTAGCTGCATATTTTATTTATAAAAATTATAATATTCCTAAAACAACTGCCGAAGATCTTGCATTTGAATTCACCAATAACATAGAAAATGCAAATGAAAATTATTTACAAAAAGAAATAAAGTTAACAGGTGAAGTAAAAGCTTTATATAAAATAATGAATACCCGTCAAGTACTGGAACTTTCAACAAATCCTGGCATGCTTCCAATAATTTGTTTTTTTAAAGATAAGGCCGATGAATATGAAGCACAGAAATTAAGAGAAACTGATATAATTACAGTTAAAGGAATTTGTTTAGGAACTTCAGAATATTCTTACGTAAGGGGAATTAAAATTGATGTTATTAGTTTTTCTAAAGAATAAAAGATCAAAATATATTTTAATAAAACCCAATTTCTTTTTAGATTTTGGGTTTTTTTATATTAAAAAATTAAATTAACAACTCTATAAAAATAATAGTTTACAAACTAACAATATGAAAAACACAAAAATACTATTTGTCTGTTTAGGCAATATTTGCAGATCCCCTGCTGCAGAAGCAATTATGACAAAGAAAATTAATGATGCCGGTCTTCAATGGAATATTTCTGTCGATTCTGCAGGAGTTATGGGGTACCACACAGGCGAACAAGCTGATATGCGGATGAAACAACATGCGAATTTGAGAGGATATGAAATTACAAGCATTGCAAGAAGATTCAATCCTGAAAAAGATTTTAATGATTTCGATTTCATTATTACGATGGATAATGAAAATTACAGTGATATAAATGCAAAAGATATTGAAGGAAAATATTACAATAAAATTCATAAAATGGTTGAATTCTGTGCTACAAATAAAGTAGATGAAGTACCGGACCCCTATTATGGCGGAAAAGAAGGCTTTGAAAAAGTATTGGATATTTTAGAAGATGGTTGTGAAGGATTATTAAAAAAAATAAATGATGGAACAGAATAAAAATATTTTTAATAATATTGAAGGAATTACTAACTCTAAAATCATTTCCACCTCTTCCCTTTCCGGAGGTTGTATTAGTAATGCTTATAAAATTACACTGCAGGACAAAAAAAATCTCTTCCTAAAAATAAACAGTTCACATCCAAAAGATATGTTTCATAAAGAAGCTAATGGATTAAACGAACTTGCAAAACCAAATATTATTAAAATTCCAAAAGTAATTGCTGTAAATGATACTTTTATACTTTTAGAATTTATAGGAAATGGTATTAAGCAAAAAGATTTTTTTGAAAACTTTGGAAGATCTTTTGCAGAAATGCACAAATTTACATTAGAGACTTTCGGATTTTACGAAGATAATTATATAGGTTCCACACCTCAAATAAACATTCCAAACGAAAAAGAGAAAATTGATTGGACAGCTTTTTATTTTAGCAAAAGAATATTGTTTCAATTTAATCTGGCTGAAAATAACGGTTTTGCCACTGATGAACTCAGAAAAGGAATATCATTTCTTGAAAGTAATATTGAAAATATTTTGAAAGGAAGTGAAGAGCTTCCTTCATTATTACACGGGGATCTTTGGAGCGGGAATTATATGGTAAATGAAAAAGGTAAAGCCAGCTTGATTGATCCCGCAGTTTATTACGGACACAGGGAAGCAGACCTTGCAATGACAAAACTTTTTGGTGGATTTAGTGAAAGTTTTTATAAATCCTACAATGAATCCTTTCCTTTAAAAGATGGTTGCAACTATAGAGAAAATATTTACAAACTTTACCACGTACTAAATCATTTAAATTTATTTGGAAGCGGATATTATTCTCAAGCGGTTAGTTTAATTAAAAGTTACTACTAGTTAGAACCTAATAAAAATACCCGTTCAGTTTTTTCTACCAAACGGGTTTTAAAAAATTACAATTAAATTTTACTTTGTTTCCGATTTTTTAATATCAATCATTTCCAGGTCAAATATTAAATCTGAATTTGGAGGGATTGCACCCATTGCTCTTTCACCATAAGCTAATTTAGCGGGAATAAGCAATCTATATTTAGAGCCCTTGTTCATCATAGCAGTACCTTCCTGAAATCCGTCAATCATTCTTTGAATTTTAAATGGATATGAAATAGGGTCGCCTCTTTCAACAGAACTGTCGAATTTTTTTCCGTTTGTTAAATAACCTGAATAATTTAATGTTATTACATCTCCGGAATCCGGTACAGGGCCAGTTCCTTGCTCAATAATAATATATTTTAAGCCGCTTTTTGTTGTTATATATTTTGTACTGTCAACTTCCCATAGTTCAACTTTTACAAGTTCGTGAGCTGTTAACAATTCGACTACTAATTTTATATCAGAATTTGGTGGGATAGTTCTGAAACCTGTTGGGCCATAAGCTAATTTAGAAGGAATTATGATTGTTCTTGTTCCACCTTCTTTCATTCCAACAATTCCTTCAGTTGCTCCTTTTACAAAACCACCGTCTTCATTTAAAATATATTTTATTGGTCTGTCATAAACATAAGAATCACCCAATCTGGCTTTTATTCTTGTTGTATCTTTTGACCAGTCTGAAAAAATATTTGTTGAATCTTGTATTATCCAGGCTCTAAAATGCAAGGATACAAAATCACCTGTTTTTGCAACATTGCCTGTTCCAACAGTATCGTCTTTAAACATTAAACCGGATTCTGTTTTTACTACTTCATTTTTATCAGAGCATCCGATTATTGTAAAAGCAATAAATAAAATTGATATAAATAATTTCATTATACTTCCTTATTTTTTTGATAAGTCTAAATATATTTATTTAAGTGGAAAATTCATAAAAATAGTTAAAAATTTTATTTTCTATTAGATAATTCATATTATATATTAGTAATAAATAATAAATATAAGTGAAATGCTGTCAATTCTTTTCCTATTAATTATGATAAATTCAAACAATTATAATATCCAAAATAAAGATGTTATAGTTGACTGCAATTATACTTTTAAAGAAGCAATTGAAAATTTAAACTCTCCGAATGAATTAAGTTCAGATCTAAAATTAATTACAGTTTTATATTATTCATTTGATGATAAGTTACACAAGGGACAAATTGTAATACACAAAGATCTAGCAAAAGATGCTATAAATATTTTTGAAATTATAAAAGAAAAGAAATTCAAAATTGCCAAAGTAATACCCATCGTTTTCTATAATTGGTCAGATGATAAAAGTATGCTTGACAATAATACTTCTGCTTTTAATTACAGATTTATAGCCGGTACAAAAAAACTTTCAAATCACGCAACAGGCAGAGCAATTGATATCAATCCATTATTAAATCCTCAAGTGTTTAAAGATAGAGTTTATCCTTCAACAGCAAAATATGATCCTAAAAAGGAAGGAACTATTACTGTAAACTCATTTATTGTTAAAGAATTTAAAAAGATGGGCTGGGATTGGGGCGGGGATTGGAAAAGTTCAAAAGATTATCAGCATTTTGAAAAACTCAAATAGGATATATGGATGTATGATTGTATGAATGTATGTTTTTAAAGATTATGTCTATTCAACCATACAGTAATACAGATTACAATTTGAAAGTGATTTTACATTTTAGACTACTATGAAATTATTGAATATTAAAAATATTAAATGGCTGTTAATTATATCTTTTCTTTTCCATTTAATTACATCTGTTTACAGTGTCGGTTTTCATCATCTCGACGAACATTACCAAATTCTTGAGTTTGCAAATTATAAATTAGGTAATAATCTACCTTCTGATCTTCCATGGGAGTTTGAAGCTAAGCTAAGGCCATCTATTCAACCGGCTATTGCATTTCTAATTATCAAAACTTCGCAACTAGTTGGAATTTCTAATCCTTTTGATCAAGCAATGATAATGAGGATATTGTCTTCAATTCTATCATTACTATCAGTAATTCTTTTGGTTTATATCTTTAGAGATGAAATTAAATCTGAAAAACTTTTAAAATGGTTTTTGCTTTTATCTTTTTTCTTGTGGTTTGCAGTTTATGCTCAAGTAAGATTTTCATCTGAAGGATGGTCAGGTTCAATATTTTTTATTGGTTTCGCTCTGCTCTATTATTTAAAAACAAAAGAAAAATCTTTAATTGCTTATTTAAGTATTGGATTGATGTTCGGGTTTGCATTCATTTTCAGATATCAAATTGGATTTCTTGTCCTTGGATTGATATTATGGTTATTAATAATTGATAGGTTTGAATTCAGAAAAATATTTTTAATTTGTACCGGAATTGTGTTTGCTATTCTTATAGGTGTATTAATTGACAGATGGTTTTATGGTGAATGGACTTTCTCTGTTTGGAATTATTTTCAGTTTAATATTTTAAAAGGAAAAGTTTCAAATTTTGGTGTTCATCCTTGGCATTTTTATATAACAGAAATCTTCTGGAAAGCCGTTCCCCCATTTAGTTTGTTCTTAATTACACTACCCTTAATATGGTTTATTTTCAAACCAAAAAATATTTTTACGTGGATGTTAGTTCCTTTTTTATTCATCCATTTCTTAATTGGACATAAGGAGTTCAGGTTTTTATTTCCCCTTATAAATATAATTCCATTATTTATAATTTTAGGATTTCAAGAATTAGAAAAAGATAAATTCAAAAAAATAGGTCTGATAATTCAAGGGAAAAAATGGAAATGGTTTATATATTTATTTGTAGTAGTAAATTTTATCTATTTAATTAATATTTGTTTCAGGCCGGCTGATTATTATGTTTCTCTTTATCAATTCATCTATAATAATTATGAAAATGTAAAAACTGAGCTTATTTTTTCAAATGAAGATCCATATTTGAGAGCCCCTGAACCTGCTAATTTTTATAAGAGTAATAACTTATCAACTAGGAGTGTAGTTGATGCGGATAGTCTGCAAGATGTAGTGAATGGGAAAAAATATGATAAATTTTTATTGATGACAGATACATTTTTATTGGATAAAAAATACAGATCACAAAATTTAGAATTCAAAAAAGTGTATTCTAATCTGCCAAAATGGGTTGAGAATTTTAATTATAACAATTGGTTGGCAAGGACGCGGATTTTTACTTTATATGAAATTTCAAAGATTAAAAATTAATTTTAATATCTATTCAGCTTAAATTTTTCTCCTAAATAAAGTTTCTTTATTTCTTCATCTTCAGCTAATTCTTTAGCACTTCCGTGTTTAAATATTCTGCCATTGATCAAAATATAGGCATTATCAACAATGCTTAAAGTCTCGTGGACATTGTGGTCAGTAATTAAAACTCCAATTCCCTTCTTTTTTAAATTACCTACAATATTCATTATATCTTCAACTGCAATCGGATCTACTCCGGCAAATGGTTCATCCAAAAGCATAAATTTTGGATCAGTCGCCAGTGAACGTGCAATTTCAGTTCTTCTCCTTTCACCACCGCTAAGTTGATAGCCGATATTTTTTCTTATGTGAGTAATTCCAAGTTCCTCAAGTAAACTCTCACATTTTTCTTTCCTTTCATTTTTTTCGAGTCCGTTTAATTCCAAAACGGCTAAAAGATTATCTTCAACAGTAAGTTTTCTAAATACTGATGCTTCCTGTGGTAAATATCCAATTCCCATTCTTGCTCTTTTGTACATTGGGACTCTAGTTATTTCTTCGTCATTCAAAAAAACCTTTCCACTCTCTGGTTTTATCATTCCGGTTATCATATAAAAAGTTGTGGTTTTACCTGCTCCGTTTGGACCAAGCAGACCCACAATTTCACCTTTGGATACTTTTAGTGAAGCACCGTCAACTACTCTGCGTTTTTTGTAAATCTTAATTAAATTTTCACTTCTTAACGTTTCTGTCATACTAATTCAAATACTTCTTAATGTTTCTTAATAGCTTGCTCTTTACAGGTTTTATTTTAAAAGGAACATATTTGGGTAAAGTAAATTCATCTTCTTTTCCTTCAACCAGTCTTTCAGGATGAAATTCTGTGT
>PFGS01000050.1 GCA_002783525.1 Ignavibacteriales bacterium CG12_big_fil_rev_8_21_14_0_65_30_8
GTTGTACAACAATCTGCAATTATGAAAGCAAGATTTAAAAATTATTTATAAAAAAAAGAGGCCCTCCATTTCTCAGATAGTAGAAAAGAAAAGCCTCTAATTTTTTATTGTATATTGTTATTTACACATTGCTACTGTTCTAATTCTTTATAAGCACCTGCAAATTTGGTAAAGATAAAAATTGCAACTATTCCTAGTAATATGTGTCCTGCCAATGTGTACATTATATATTCTGGATTACCGGCTTCTTCAAAAGTTCCCATTAAACCAGTATAAATACCACTAAGAGTTGCACCTATAAAGGTTGCAAGAAAATTAGCGCCCATGTAAAGTCCCGCTTTTTCTTTTGGAGCTATCCACAAAATATACTCTTGAATTCTTGGTGAAGAGATCATTTCACCTACTGCAAATAGAAATACACCCAAAAACACAAGTGCATTAAATGAAACAGCAGATAATCCCAACACAATAAAAGATACTGCGGCAATAAACATTCCTAGCATAAAAGAAGGAATTGCCGGTCGTTTCTCAAATGTTTTAGAAATAGCAATTTGGAATAAAATAATAATATAACCTGTGTTTGCAATGGCTTCGGCATTTACCCTCCAAACACCATCCGTATTGTTAGATACAATACTTGTAATACCAGCTCCTAAAACAGACCTTAAACTTTGATAAAGAGATGCGGTATTTAAATAATCATTTATATAAACAGCTAATACATTAAAAAATGCCCAGAATGGTAACCAGAAGAAAACACCAAGCAAAATAATGAACAACATGAATTTTTTATCTGATAAAACAGCACCAAGATCAATAAATTTCTGTTTTAAAGTAACACCTTCAATATCACGTTTTGGTTCTTTATAAAAGAAAAGCGTTATGAGAAACATTATTCCTATAGCAATTGCGGCTGTGTAAAAAACATAATCCCAGGACCAACCCCTTAGTTTACCCATTATTATTGGTCCAAATGAAGCACCAATATTTACCATCTGATAGAAAATTCCGAAACCTAAAGTTTTGTTAGTTGAGTCTGTTGTAACTCTTACAGTAGCGGAAATAAGCGGTTTAAATATACCGGCGGCAAAACCGATTGTTAACATTGTAATAGCAATACCAGAAAATGACTTAGTAATTATTAGTAATAATATTGCAGGTAGATATGCTATATAAGCAATTAATAACATCTTTTTAAATCCATATTTATCTGCAAATGTACCGGAGAAAAGAGGAGTTAAATAAGATAGTGCCAAAAATATACTTTGTATTAGACCAAGATCACCTTTAGAATAACCTAACTGCTGTAGGTAAATACCAAAGCCGAGATAAATTCCATAATAGGCAAAACGCTCTAATACTTCTATTATGTTTGCAACCCAAAATACGCTTGGGAACTTAGATCTTTCTTTCATATTAATTCCTCTGATTGTTAAATGAAAATTATTAATCTCCCGAAACAAACGATGTTATTTTCCATTTGCCTTTTTCTTTTTGCAGAATTGCCCTGTAATCAATAGGACTTCTAACAAATTCTTTTTGAACAAATCCCGACAGGCTATCAACTGTCATTACTTTTTTCCAATTATTATATTCGTCATAATAATCTAAAACTAAAAGTATATCATAATTAATTTTTTTTAAAATTTTAGAGTTTTTTGATGGACTTTCGTGAATTGCAACATTTTTATTTATTGCAGCTATATAGGTAAAAGGGTCCAAGTCTTCCGGCCAAATACCAAACAAATAAGGCATTACAAATATTTTTCTTTCATTACTTATAAAAATGCCCCCCATAGAAAAAACTTTTTTTAATTCCAGCCAAAAACTTGAATTAGGATCTTGCATCTGCCACATTTCCCAAAATTCTTTAATACCTCCGTTTCCACCAAAAGAATTTAGAATATTTGTATCTAAAATAGAAATGATAAAATTAGTATCCTTTTTATCAATTGCAGTAAATACTTCTTTTTTAAATTTTAAAAGTGAATTATCTTTATAACTTTGATCAACGGGTATCAGCTTAAGAGGTTTTTTAATTTGTGAGGGACAGGTAACTGTAAATAATATAATTAGAGCAACAATTGAATTATATTTTAATTTCATAGTTAAAAAAAATGTTTATACTAAATTAAGGAGAAAGTCTTAATATATTCCATCCATTTTTATTTTTTTCATATTTTATTCTATCGTGCAAACGCATTTCCCTTCCCTGCCAAAACTCAAAAGTATTTGGAAGTAATCTGTAACCTCCCCAATATGGAGGACAAGGTATTTTGTTTTTACCAAATTTCATTTTAGCATCATCATATTTTTTAATAAGATATTCTCTATCAGGTATTATTTCACTCTGATTTGATGCCCAAGCACCAAGTTGACTTTCTATTGGCCGGGTATTAAAATATTTTTCTGATTCATCTCTACTGACAAATTCAACTTTACCTGATATTCTAACTTGTCTTTCAAATTCTTTCCAATAAAATAATAGTGAGGCATTTGGATTTTCTTTCAGATCATTTGCTTTACTACTTGAATAATTAGTAAAGAAGACAAAACCTTTATTGTCAAGTTCTTTTAAAAGCACTGTCCTAGAGGAAGGAATACCGTTTTTTTTTGCAGTAGATAATACCATTGCATTAGCGTGCACAATTTCAGCTTTCAAAACCTCATTCATCCATTTATTAAATTGATCAAATGGATTTGCATCTACATCATTTTCATTTAATTGATTGTTGTAAATTTCTCCGCGAATATCAGCTAATCTTTTGTTTGTCATATATTTGCATATTTAATGTTCATTGAAAAATATAATTTATTTTATTTAATTAAAACATTATTTTAAATAGCATTAATTAACTTAATTAAATTAGTGGTAGATTTTGCGAGCGTAACTCAGTTGGTAGAGTGCCAGCTTCCCAAGCTGAATGTCGCGGGTTCGAGACCCGTCGCTCGCTCT
>PFGS01000138.1:0-2649 GCA_002783525.1 Ignavibacteriales bacterium CG12_big_fil_rev_8_21_14_0_65_30_8
ACATTAGTGCAGTACATACAACCGATATTAATGTAAAAAGTAGTAAAAATTTTTTTCTGTTTCTTGAAAGATCAGCAATGGCGCCAAGAGATGGACTTAAGATTGCGGCTAATATCATTGAAATGCTTACGAGTAAACCCCATATCCATTTTTGTCCGCCTGCAACAATATTAGTAAAGTACTTTGAATATATAACAGTAACAATAATTACAGAAAAAGAAGTATTAGCAAAATCAAATAAAGCCCAACTAACTATTCTTCCTTTGTTATTCATAAATTATTTTTTATCTGATTTTTTTGATATTGTTTCTTCAACCAGACCTCTTCCTGATTTATTCAATTCTTTTTTTTCTTTTAACTCAGAAAGTATTGCATCCATTATTCCATTAATAAATTTACCGCTGCTTGTAGTGCTGTATAATTTTGCAATTTCTATTGTTTCATTGATAGAAACTTTTGGCGGGATCTCTGGAAAAAAAAGTAATTCACATATTCCAATTCTTAATAAAACTTTATCTAGTAATGCAATTCTGGAAATTTCCCAATTTGTAACTCTGTCTTTTATTCTTTTATCTAAATTATCTTTATTTATTATAACCCTATTGATTAAATCTTCGGCAAATTTTTTATCGTTCTCGTCTTTTATCTCAAGTAATATTTCATCTTTTGTTATTAAATGAGAATCTTGATTTAGCTCATAGGCATAAAGTATCTGTAATACTTTTTCTCTTACAATTCTTCGTTTAGAAAATTTAGCCATCAGGAATAAAATAATTAATTATAAATAAGCTATTACGAATATAAATAAAGATTCAAAGAACATTTTATTAAAAATTAAATTACATAAAAAAAGCGCCCTAAGGCGCTTTGTTTAATTTCTTAAAGAAAATACAATTGGTATTGACACCTGCACGTTTACAGGTTTTCCTCTTTGTTTGCCTGGTTTAAATCTAGTAGCTTTTACAGCTGCAAGTGCACTTTCATCTAAACCAGCACCTAATCCTTTTATAATTGTAGCTTTAGTTACTACACCTTCAGTATTTACATATGCTAACACATATATTTTACCTTCTATACCAGCTCTTATAGCGATCTGGGTGTATTGTATTCTTTTCTGAATTCCAACCAAACCACCAATAGGAGTAGGCATTTCTTCAACAGCTACAAAATACTGAGGTTCTTCTTCAACTTTTTCAACTTTTGGAGGTGGAGGTGCATCAACAACTTCATTAACATCAAGCTCAGTTGAAGCTATGTCAATATCTTCTAATACATCATCAGATGGTGCCTCAATAGGAATTGGAGGTTTTGGAGGTGGTGGAGGTCTGTTCTCTTGTTTAGTCTGAACAATATCCTCAACATTAAATAATTCTTGAGAAACTTGTGTTACTTTTTCACCGCCGCTGTTAGCCGGGAAAAATTTAAATGCAACAATCATAAAAACTAATGCTCCAATTACACAAATTTCAAACACACGCTGATAAGTTCTTCTTAGATCAGCATCAGGTTTTTTTAATTCAGCCATTTAAATACCTCCAAAAATGCAATTAAGTGTTGTTAAATTAACAAATGAACCCTCATTTGTCAACTCCATTTGCTTAATATTTATTACAATTATAATAAAATATTTGTTCCAACAATAGATCAGTTAGTTTTAGTTATTATTTTAATAAAAATATATGTCACTAACACACCTAATAAAATTCCAATTGTATCTGCACCCCAATCTAAAAAACTGCACACTCTTCCGGGTATAAATATCTGGTGTAATTCGTCAATAATAGCATATATTGATAAAAAAACTACCGTTGACAGAAATGAATATTTCTTTAATAATTTAAACTTATTCTGAAAAATGACAGCAAGATTAAACAAAAAGCCTAAGACTAAATAAGCCAACAAATGTTCAATTTTATCACTTATTTTTAAATTAGGAATATCTTTTGAGGGTAAGCTAGTAGCAATAATAAGCAAAATCCAATAAAATACTAATGGAAAATAAACAGTTATTTTTTTATTTTTTTCTAAAAAATTAAGCACAAGAACTCAGCAAGAATTTAGTAGTGAAGGGTATATTTTTTAGTATATCAGTAGCTGTAAATGTTAATTCTGTGTTTTTAAATGATAAAATATCCGCAGATAAACTATGCAAATAAACAGCTGATAAAATTGCTTTTTCAAAAGAAATATTTTGAGAAGCAAAACCAGCTATAAGCCCAGTTAAAACATCACCGGTTCCAAATTTAGCCATTCCGGAATTACCTGTACTATTAATAAATATTTCTCCTTTTGGAGTAAATATTATTGTTGGTGCTCCTTTTAATACTAAAAATGCATTAGTTTTTTTTAAAAACTTTTTGACATAGTATAAAATATCACTTTGTAATTGCTGAACGCTTATTCCCAAAAGATTTGCAAACTCACCCATGTGAGGAGTAAGTACTGAATTTCTTAAATTTATTTTTTTATATAAGTTATTACCAATTGCATAAAGTGCATCAGCATCAATTACAATTTTTTTATTTCTTCTTTTTTTAAGAATTGATATAACTGCATTTTGAGTTTTTTTATTTCTACCAAGTCCAGGTCCAATTGAAATTACATCAGCCCATTTTATATCTTTTATAAGATCATCTAAATTATCTTCTG
>PFGS01000138.1:2715-3107 GCA_002783525.1 Ignavibacteriales bacterium CG12_big_fil_rev_8_21_14_0_65_30_8
AATTTCTTATTGATTTAGGAAAGTAAAGAACCGATGCACCAGCACCGGTCTTTAATACAGCTTTTGAAGCTAATGCTGCAGCGCCCGGATATTTACCGGAGCCGGCAATAGTTAATACTTTACCTGCAGAATATTTATGTACATTCCTTTTTCTTTTAGGTAAAGAATTAAGTATATCTTCAGGTTCAATTAAGTAAGTATCTGTTTTAATAGATTCAAAATATTTTTCATCTATACCGATCGCTGCACATTCGACATTTTTACAATTCAAAAAACCTTTGTGAAAAAATAATCCTTTTTTATTTCCACCCAAAGAAACACTAAGATCAGATTCAAACACTGTATCGCCTGTTCCTTTATCGGGATTTAGACCTGTTGGAATATCAATTGCA
>PFGS01000247.1:0-2462 GCA_002783525.1 Ignavibacteriales bacterium CG12_big_fil_rev_8_21_14_0_65_30_8
TTAATTTTACTGCATCCCTAACAAAAGTTGAGCTTACTGAATCGACTTGAATAATTATTATGTCATTGTCACTGTTTAATTTTACTGCATCCCTAACAAAAGTTGAGCTTACTGAATCGACTTGAATAATTATTATGTCATTGTCACTGTTTTCAAATTTTAGCGGATATTTAAAATGAATGTCCTGATCTATTATCTTAAGTTGATTAATAACCAGATTTATTGAGGAAGTGTCTTTAGAATCTGAATAGACATTAATATTTATATCATTTAAAGGCATTTAATTTTTAATTATTTCATCTAAAGATATTAATGCTTTGGCTCTTGTTTCTTTTGCTAAATAATTTTGAAGCAATTTAGAATCAGTAATTTTTTCAGCAATATGTTCAATTGTTGCTTTTGAATAGTTAGCAAATTTTTTGGCTTTTAATTTATTACCACGGATAAAATAAAAATCAGCTATTTTACTTAATACCTTCCATGTTAGTTCGGTGATTGTAAAATCTTCAATAAATTCATAAGCTTTTTCATAATATTCAATTGCTGAATTTAATTTTAACTCCGTGTTCTGCTTTGCCAGATCACCATATAAAATATCTTTCCTTGCATTGTAATATTTATTTTTTGAGCATATATTTTTTAGTTCATCATTTTCCAACTCAGTAAGTGCTTCTACATATTTTGAATTATTTAAATATGTGTGGATTATCAGTTCCTCAGCTTGGAAGAAATGATATGAATCTTCGTTTGAAAGAAATACTTTTTTTATACTGTTTAACTCTTTAATGGTATCTGTAATATCATTTTTATTTGTATCGCTGATAAGTTTTAGGAACTTATAATTTTTTTTATTTTTATCGCTTACAGATTCTTTTTCTTTATAGTTTTCAAAATCTTTTAAAACATTATTTAATTCTTTTTTATCACCAATTATCAAATAAAGCTGTCCTATAAGAAAAAGAGTGGAGACTAATTCATTTTCATTTTTACTTTCTGAAAGAATTGATTTAGATAATTCCAATTCCTCAAGTGCTTTCTGGTATTCACAAATAAAGATATAATTTTCACCCAAATTAGATTTTAGTATACCTTGATTTTGTACATCGCCAATACTTTGGAATATTGAATAAGCTCTGTTATAAAGATCAATACTTTTTTGAATATTAAATTGCTCATAATGATAGATCCCTAAATTCATTGTTAACAATGCTTCATTTTCTAAATTACCAATTGACTTATTTAGCTCTACAGCCTTGTTCCAATAAAGTTCTGCATTTTGGTAATCGTTTTTAATATTATAAATATTGCCAATGTTATTCCCCATCCTCGTCATCATAACTTTTAAGTCAGCCTGCTGAAAAATTTCTTCGGCTTTTAAGAATAGGTCCAATGCTTTGTCAAAATCATTGTTTTTATAGATCTCTTTAAGTGCAAGTGTTGCATTTGCTCTTCCCTTTTCTTTTGGAAGAGTTTTAACATCAGTTATCACTTCGGAACAAATTGAAGTTACTTCATCAAAATATCCTAGATCCAGATCTGCTCTGGCAATCTCAGACAGTACAGTATATTTTTTTTCTGTATCCTTAATATTGCCTAAGAGGCTTTCCAAAAGCTCTTTTCCTTTTTCAAGTTCATCAGTTTCAATAAGTGAATGTCCGTTAGCTATTTGTATTTCAACTTTTTCATCGGGGTCAAGCAGATCAAAATCTACGTTATTTATAAAATCAATTGAATGTTTATATTCACCAAGTTTATCCAACAATATTGCCAATTTATATTTGATGATATTTAATTTTTTTTCGTCCAATTCTAAAGAAAGTAAATGTTCCAGAATTTGCTTTTCATAAGAATAAACTGAAATTTTTTCTGCATCTTCAGCAACTTTCATTAATAGGTTATAACTTTTTTCGTCTTCTTTAGCTAATTCATATTGCCTTGCCAATTCGTTTTTATCAAAATTCTCCAATGAGCTTTCAATATTAACAGCCAATTTTAAATGATATTCTTCATTATTCTGCAGCAATGAATATACATAAGCTTTTAATCCATCTGATAAAAATTGTGCTAAACCGGTAATTGAATATTGTTTAATGATTTCTTTTTTCTGTAATTCAAGCAATTGTTTGTCAATCTCATCCTGATTTTTTTTTATCAATTTGCCAATTGAGTTAGCTCCAAGGTCAATATCAATAGCAGAAATTAATTGTATCAGATTTTGCTCAGATTCATTTAACGATTCCAATCTTATTTTATAAATTTCTTCCTGCGAACTTTTTAACAGCGCAATTGATTCTTCATCTTCATTTAATTTTACACCATCTTCTCCGTATTCCAAAATTTTCAGCAACAGCATATCCTTAATTGAGGTTCTGATTCCGCCCGGTAAAAGATCAGCATGCAGCATTATAATATTTTTAATTTCTTTTTGTGGAAAAGATTTATGAAGAGAGCGTGTTACAAGT
>PFGS01000247.1:2485-5363 GCA_002783525.1 Ignavibacteriales bacterium CG12_big_fil_rev_8_21_14_0_65_30_8
CGGTGAGAGGTTTATTACCTGAAGATTATGAACTTTCCGGCTTACATCACCTTCATCAGAATCCTCGGTTAAAATTACTTTTACTCTGTTAACCTGTAAAATAGGAAGTAAAGTAATTAATGTATCGTGTGTAAACGTATCAAATTTATTAAAGTCATCCAGTATTAAAGAAAACCTGCAATTCGTTGCAATGTTTGTAAAAATAATTTTTAATTCATCAATTAAATTTTCAGGTAATTCTTGAAAAAGCAGTTCTACTTTTTCTAAAATTGTTCTATTTAATCTGGAATAAATGTGTTCATTATAAATTATTTGTTTTACAATAAATTTTACAAATGAAATATTATTTAGACTTTTGTTGTTCCTTATTATTATTGAACCTGGAATTATAGAATATATTTCCTCAGCAATTGTAGATTTACCAGAACCGTCAGTTCCTCTAACAGAAAAAATTTCGTTGCTTTTATGATCATCAAGATATTTTTTTAATATAGATATTGTATCTTTTCTGTCAGCGGATACTTTTGCGGGCATCCATTGCTTTGTAATTTCATTATCAAATTTTATCCCAAGATTTGATTGTAATTCCAGACAGCTTTGATATCTCTGTGCAGGATCTTTTACAAGTAATTTTTTAACAATTATTATAAACTCTTCAGAAAAATTACTTTCAGGAAATTCAAATTCTTTTTCAATTTGTGCTTTCAAAATTTTAATCTGGTCATCGGTTTCAAAAGGGAAAGTATCATAAATAATTCTGTATAAAAGCATTCCTAAAGAATAAAGATCAATTCTGTGGTCATAACTTTCTTTCTTCAGCAGTTCCGGTGCAAGATATTGCATTGTTCCGGTAATACCCGGAATTTTATCATCAATTACATGTCTGGCAAATCCAAGATCAATAAGTTTTATTATAGGTTTGTTTTCTACTTGTGTAACAAGAATGTTCTCAGGTTTAAGATCGTAATAAATATAATTTGATTGATGAAGGTAATATAAAACAGAGCATATCTGAATAAGAATATCTTTGAGTACAATCTCATCTCTGCAGTTTTTATAATCTAATAATTCTTTTCCTTCAAACACTTCAAGTGTAATGAATTTTGAACCAATTTCAACTTGAGGATTTTTTGAGTTATCAGAAACAATTGTTCCAAATTCAATTGCATTTATAATATTGGGGTGCTGCAATTTTTGAAGTGTAAAATACTCTTTTCTAAAAGTCTCTAATTCTTCTTCGGGTACTTTAGAGGGCAGAACTTTTAAGGCAACTTTCTTTTCGGGGAAATCAATATCTTCACATAAAAATACTTTACTTCTACCTTCCCCAAGTAATTTATTAATTATATATCTTTCGTTTATCATAATTGTATTCTGCTGTTAAAATGATTTTCAATTTTTCTGCCTAATTCATTAGCAGTAAGCAAAGTTACAAATAACATTATACCGGGAAATAAAATCATCCACCAGGCAATAGTTAAATAACTTTGTCCGGCTTGGATCATACCCCCCCACGATGGATTACTATTACCTGAACCAAGCCCTAAAAAACTAAGAGCAGCTTCAGCTAAAATTACATTTCCGTATAAAAATACTAAATTTACAATAACAGGTGAAATAATATTAGGCAGAACTTCCTTTGTAAGCAATTTGTAATTAGAAAGTCCGAGTAATTTAGCTGTTATAAAATAATCCTTAGTTTTTAATTTAATAACTTCTGCTCTAACTATTTTGAACAAACTCATCCAGCCGGAAATACCAAGAACAAATATAATTGATACAATAGAACTATCGAACATAGCTATTATGAAAATAATTAAAAAGAGGATAGGAAACGCTAAAAACATCTCTGTAAATCTGTTTAAAATTGAATCAATAAACCCACCCGTATAGCCGGCTATAAATCCTAATATTATTCCAATCAAAAAAGATACGAGTACTGCTCCAAGACCAATAAACAAGCTCAATCTGGTTCCGTAAATCAGTCTAGATAAAATATCTCTTCCGTATTGGTCAGTGCCGAGTAAAAATAATTTACTTTCAATTACGGGCTTATTGTTAATCGTTTGCAGTTTATCAGTTCCTATTTTTATCTCTTTACCTTTTTGAGTGTATGTTACAATGTTTCCGTTAACATTAAAATTATCTGCATAAATAAAATCTTCACTAAAAGATTTTTTAATCACCAAATCTTTTATCGATAAAAATTTATCAAAACTATTTGATGATGTTTTTTCATCTTGGCTTAAATATATTTTTTTAACTGAACTTAGCGGTGATAATAATTTAGTTACGCTTAGATCTTTCTGGAAATTTGGATTAGTGGAAACTGTAAGCGGAGCAAAAATTGTAAAACACAGAAGTATAACTAAAATAGCAGATATAAAATTTAATCTGTTTTTAAGTAAATTCAGTTTTTTGTAATAGATAAGTATGAGAATTGGAAAAAGAAAAATTAATATTGTAGAAATTGTATAATCAATCAATGATGAATCTAAATGCAATATTGTTTGATCATAATTTGTAAATAGCTGAGTAATAAATAAAAATATCAGTACAATAGAATTAACAAGTAATTCAACATTAGTTAAAATTATAATTGCTAAAACTAATATGATAAAATGCCAGATTTTTACATTCTTCAATTTATCATTCCTGTTAAAATTCTTTTATCCAATTTTGCCCTGATAAAATCGGCAAGAAGATTACTTAAAATTATCAACACTCCGGAGATAAATGTGCATCCGATTATCAAAGGATAATCTCTGCTTAAAATTGCTGCAATTGCTAATCTTCCCATTCCCGGCAGTCCAAAAATAACTCCGGTTATTAATGCGCCGCTTAATAAAATTCCCAATTCAATTCCTGCAACTGATAT
>PFGS01000247.1:5383-12541 GCA_002783525.1 Ignavibacteriales bacterium CG12_big_fil_rev_8_21_14_0_65_30_8
GTATTATATGTTTTTTAATTAGTTCTTTTTCAGAAATGCCGTAACTTCTTAAATTCATAACAAAATGCGAGTTGAATGTTTCATCTAAATTATCACGCAGATATTTATAAAAAACAGTTATTCCGCCCAGTGAAAGTGTAATAAGCGGAAGTATCATATGAATTGAATAATCACCAAGTCGTTCAAAAAAAGATGCGGATTGGTAATTGAACGAAGTTAATCCTGAAGACGGGAATAAATTAATTTTCCACGAAAAGACATAAATGAGCAGTACTCCTATCACAAAAGAAGGAATTGCATAAACCGATAAACTGATCTTCTGAATTAGTTTATCTATCCAGCTCCCTTTTCTTTTTATTGAATATAATGCCAGGTAATAACCCAATGTTATTTGAATAAGAAAACTTAATAAAGAAAATATAATTGTAAATGGAAGATACTTGCTTATAACAGAGACTACAGGTTCTCTGTAAGTATAGGATATTCCTAAATCACCAGTGGAAAGGTTTACTAAAAAATTTTTGTATTGAGTCAGAACCGGTTTATCTAATCCAAAAGATTCTTTTACTTTTAATACCAGGTTAGGACTTAATTTAGCAGATACAAATTTTTGAGTTGGATCACCGGGTGAGTATCTAAGCAGCACAAATAAAAAACTTAGCATCAAAAGAAGTACTACTATAGAAGTAACAAATCTTTTAGATAAAGATAGGATTATTTCCTTATTCATTTTTCAAATTATTTGTTAACAGTCCAATTCCAACAGTAATGAATTGGTTCAAGCGGAGTAATTTTTAAATTTTGAATGCGTTTATTATAAGCAACTAAATTTTGTATCCAATAAAGAAATGTAACAGGTTGATCGTTGTTTATTAGTGATTGTATTTTTTTTGCTAATTCATCTTTAATTTTTTCTGATTTAGTTTTTTTATACTGCTCTAAATATTTGTCAACTTTTTTATTGCTGTAACTTGTAAAATTAAGCTGGCTTACTTCTGAACTTGTGTGCCAAAAGATATACATATCAAGGGGCATTCCAACAACCCAGCCAAGCATCCACGCATCTATCTCTTTCTCAAATAATTTTGGCATTAGCACCTGCAGATCCATTTTTTTAATTTCAACATTTATCCCTATAGATTTTAAATTATTTTTCAACAAGGTAGAAGCAAATTCTCTTCTTGGATTTCCGTTGGTAATATAGAAATTAAAAGAAAAATTCAATCCGTTTTTATCAAGCACACCATCTTTGTTGGAATCAGTCCAACCTGCTTTACTCAAATAAAATCTTGCTGAATCAAGATTATATTTTAAAGGATCTATTTCAGCAAAAGAAGATCTGAAAATAGGTGAAACAGGACCAAAAGCTATTTGTCCGTAATCGCCTAAATATTCATCAATTATTTCTTGTCTGTTTACAGCAAAAGTTAAAGCTTTGCGAACAAGTGGATCACCAAAAAATTTGTTCGGTTTTGTTTTGTTTGATTTTTTAAAATATTCAGGATCGATGTTATTCCAGCCTATATAATCATATTCTCTTGGAGGTAAAGCTGATAACTGAATAAAATCCAATGATCTTAATGAAGGAATATCATCAGTTCTGATATCTTCCATATAATCAATTTCGCCTTTTTTTAACTGAGTTATTCTAGAAGTATAATCCGGAACTATCTTAAATATAATTTTTTGAATGTTGTTAGGATTATACATAAATGAATTTTTATTTGCAGTTAAAATAATTGACTGATTTTTATCCCATGAGGTGAAGTTAAACGGTCCGTTAGTTACAGGTGTGATATCTTTTTCAAGTGTGGTAAATTTTTCTCTGTTAATTTTTCCAAATATATGTTTCGGTATTATCGGCAGATCAACATCAATAAGTGAAGGAATGGAATTCTTTTTAAAATTTATTTTCAAAGTATATGGATCAATTATTTCAAATGAATCTTCTATTTTTATGTGCCTGGATTCTTCAAGTGCAAAATTATTGAATGTATCATACAATTTGCTTTCTATTTTTTCATCAGAATAAATATCATAGGAAAATACAACATCTTCAGCAGTAACTTTTTGGCTATCTGACCACAGTACATCATCTCTTAAATAAAATGTTACGAAAGTAGAATCATTATTCCATTCCCAGCTTTTTGCTAACATTGGTGAATAAACCAATGCACCGTTTTCATCATCCCAATCACTTTGAACAAGCTTTAAATAAAGTAGTTCGCTTATATTATTTTCAAAACCGCTGAATGAGAATAATGG
Source organism: Ignavibacteriales bacterium CG12_big_fil_rev_8_21_14_0_65_30_8 (assembly GCA_002783525.1). Classification (GTDB taxonomy): domain Bacteria; phylum Bacteroidota; class Ignavibacteria; order Ignavibacteriales; family Ignavibacteriaceae. The sequence goes on from PFGS01000247.1 coordinate 7,649, forward strand.
GTTTAAAGATTCAATATCAGAATCAATTCCGATTACAACTTGATTAGAGCTCTGATCAGATATTTTTGAGCATGATGGTAAAAAAACGAGTACAAAAAACAATAATGTGGTAATGAATAATTTTTTCTTCATATTTTAATCCGGATATTATAAATATTCATTTAATTATACTTAATTTATTATTTTGCTGAATAAATACAAAAACAAAAAGGATAAATGATCAAGATTGATATTAAAGAAATAAGCATTAAAAAGCATACTGAAAATATTTTATTGCTTAAAAACATCAAATTAAATCTTACAGGAAATAAAATATTTACAATACTTGGCAAAAACGGAACTGGCAAGTCTACGTTAATTAAATCCATAACAAAATTATTAGACAATAATATTTACGAAATAAACGCGGAAGTACTTTGGGAAGAAAAAGATATTTATAAAATTGAATATGAAGAACTACTAAAAATAAGAGCAAATTATATTAAATATATATTCCAGGATGCCGTAAACAGTTTTAACCATTTAAAAAACTTTTCTTACTATTTTAACAAGTTTTGTGTTGATGAAAATGAGATCAATGATTTATTAAAATATTTTATTCTTCCAAACAAAGAAAAACTATTTAAGATGTATCCGTATGAGGTAAGCGGAGGAATGGCACAAAGAATCAGTTTAGTGCTGGCGTTGCTTACCAAACCAAAATTATTAATTTTAGATGAACCAACATCAGGGATTGATTCAGCAATAGCAAACCTGATGTTGTTAAAATTAAAAGAGTTTATAAAAGAAGGCGAGAATTCAGTTTTGTTAGTAACACAAGATATTTTATTTGCTCAAAAAATAAGTGATGAAATAGCTTTGTTAAATAATTCAACTTTATCTGAATTTTATAACACTGAAGACTTCTTTAGTAAATATGAATCCGATTTATCTTTGGTTTGTGGTTAATGGAAAAGATATTATCAGTAAATAATTTAGGCTATAAAGTAAAAGAAAAAACAATTCTTGAAGATATTTCATTTGATGTGAATAAAGGTGAAATAATTGGAATTGCAGGTGAATCAGGAAGCGGAAAAACAACTTTAGCAAAACTAATAACGGGTATTATTTCACCATCAAATGGTAATATAAAATTTGAAGCGGTAAATAATAATAAGAATTCTGTTCAATTATTATTTCAAAATACCGGACAAATTTTAAACCCATTTAGAAAAATTGAAGATGTTATAGAAGAAGCAATTAAACTAAGGAAAAATTTACCTGATAATTTAGAATTGGAGAAAGAAAGAATTTTTTCATCCGTTAATTTTCAAAAAAAATATTGGGAAAATATCGGCTGTAATTTAAGCGGTGGTCAGCAGCAAAGAGCTGCACTTGCAAGACTTTTAGCTGTTCAACCTAAATTACTCATTTTAGATGAACCATTTTCTGCTCAGGATTATGAATCTAAAAACACACTTGTAGAACTTTTCAAAAACATAAAAAATAAATTTGATATTACTTTAATGTGTATCTCGCACGATCTTAATGCTTTAAGAAATCTGTGTGAAAGAGTTGTAATAATGTACAAAGGTAAAATTGTTGAAATTGGTAATACAAAAGAAATTTTAAAAAATCCCTCACATCACTACACCAAATACCTGATAAAAGCAGAAAAATATGATCTGGATCATTCCGAATTAATGAAAAGAATTAACTAGATTTTTAATTAAAATCTTATAAAAACAGATATTTTAGCTTTTATTAATATTTTATAATTCATATATTTAACTACTAAATTTTTAAGGAGAAATTGTAATGGCTAAACAGCAATCATTTGCTGATAAAACAAAGGTTAAACAAAAAACTGATGGTATAACTGTTAAACTGATAAAAAGTACTAAATCAGATAAAGGAACCATCAAGTTTAACGAAAAGTTTATTAAACTGGCAGATATTAGCAAAGTATCTGAAATTAAATAAAATTAGCGGTTTTAGCCGCTTTTTTTTTATAACTCCTTCCTTTAAAACACTCCATTAACTTGACAAATATATATTTTTTGTTACTTTGTAATATTACCAGTACGTGATCACACGTGATTTGATTTAACTAGAGGATAAATCAAACAAATAAACAGTACTAATTTTAAGGATTTATAAAGGATGATTACCCCCAAAAAGCTGAAAATATATAGTTTAAGTAATATTGATTCTATACCACAAATTAAGATTTTGAACAAAGATGAACTTTTTGCTTTAAAAGTTATATCCAGGGTTTTACCGTTTAGAACTAACAATTATGTTTTGGAAGAATTAGTCAATTGGGATAATATCCCGGATGATCCAATTTATATATTAAATTTTATGCAGAAAGGTATGCTTAAAAATCATCATTTTGAACAAATGGCAAATGCGGTTATTAAAAATGACGATAAAGATATTGAAAATACAGTTAACCGTATCAGAAACGAATTAAATCCGAATCCTGCAGGTCAGTCAAAATTAAATATACCTACACTTAACAATGAGCCGGTACCCGGGCTTCAACATAAATACAGAGAAACTGTATTAGTTTTTCCATCTTCAGGCCAAACATGTCATGCATACTGTACTTTCTGTTTTAGATGGTCACAGTTTGTAAAGTCAGATGAAACAAAATTTTCAACTTGTATTAAAAACGATTTTTTTAGTTACCTGCTTGAACATAAAGAAGTAACCGATGTGCTGTTTACAGGTGGCGATCCGATGATAATGGGTGTAAAAAATTTAAAGAAATATCTTTTACCTCTTTTAGCTCCTGAGTATAGTCATATTCAATCTATTAGAATTGGAACAAAATCTTTATCCTATTGGCCTTACAGATTTGTAACAGATAGTGACGCAGATGAAATACTAAGTTTATTTAAACAAGTTAAAAGTTCAGGTAAAAATATAAGCATTATGGCAAATTTCAGTCATTATGTTGAACTTACAACCGAAATTGTAAAAGAAGCAATTTCTAGAATACTTTCGACGGGAACACAAATTCGTACACAGTCGCCTCTGCTTAAAAACATAAATGACAAACCTATTATCTGGGAAAAAATGTGGAAGGAACAAGTTGAATTGGGTTGTATTCCATATTACATGTTCGTTGAAAGAAATACCGGTTCTAAAAATTATTTTGAAATTCCATTGATCCAAGCATATAATACTTATAGGAACGCAATTATTAAAACATCAGGGCTTTCAAGAACTGCAAGAGGACCTGTTATGTCATCACTGCCGGGCAAAGTACTTATAAATGGTATAATGGAAATTAGAGGAGAAAAAGTCTTCCAGTTAATGTTAATACAGGGAAGAAATCCTGAATGGTGTTTCAAGCCATTTTTTGCAAAATATGATCCAACAGCAACTTGGTTAAATGAATTAAAACCTGCATTAGGAGAGAAAAAGTTTTTCTATCAGGATGAATTAGATAAAATGATTTATGATTCAGGTAATTATGAAATGACAAATAATAAAAGGTTATTCAATTCTCAATTGAGATTTAATTACAATTAAAAAATTATATTTTAATTTAAATTGTGTTAAATAAGTTCAAACTTTTTACCCCTTCTAATTCAAGCAACTTTTCTTTAACATCAACTCCTCCTGCATAACCTCCAATTGTACCGTCAATATTTATAACTCTATGGCAGGGTATAATAATAGCAACAGGATTCACTGAATTAGCATGCCCAACTGCTCTGAATGCATTTGGTTGTTTTATTCTTTCAGCAATTGTTTTATAAGAAACAATTTCTCCAAAAGGAATTGTTTGTAATTGTTTCCAAACTCTTTTTTGAAAAGGTGTACCGGTTATATCCAACATTACATTAAATTCTTTTCTCTTTAGATTAAAATATTCCTTTAGTTGAGTATAAATATTAAACATAAACGGATCATCAGGGTGAAGTTTGGTTTTTTTAATATCTTTAAATCTTTCAGGCAGGGCATTTAAAAATAATTTTGAAATTCCCTTTATTGTTGAGAATACATCAAAATGTATTTCTGAAATATCAAACGAACAGTGATATAAATTTTCTTTGGTTATCATTTTATCCTATAAGATAAGAACCAAGGCATAATTTAGGGAATTGTATAAAAAAAGGGAAGAATTTAATTCAATAAATCTTCCCTTTAATTATTAAAATAAGTTTTTATTTAAGCAGCAACTACCTGAATTGAAGGATTAATATCTCTTTTCAATAATGCTTCAATTGCTTGTAGTGTCCCGGAAATTGCTGATGGACAAGTTCCACAAGCACCCTGATATCTTATCTTTACTGTAGTTCCATGCAATCCAATAACCTGAAGACCGCCGCCATCACCGGCAAGTGCAGGTCTAACTTGTTTGTCTAAAATATCATTTATTTGTTTCAACAATTCATTTGATTCTTCATCCGTAACTTTAATTTCTTTTTCTTTTGGTATAAGATCTGTATTAAAAATTTTTAAAAATTGAATAAACGGACCTTGAATTTTACTCCAATCAGCAGTTTTGGATTTTTCAATAGTTATAAACTTATCCATATAAAAAACTGACTCAACTCCATCTATTGCAAAAACGCCATTGGCAAGTGGATCTTTTTCAGCTTCTTCTTTGTTAGAAAATTGTCTGGTCTCAAAGTTCAATAATATTTCATTTAAAATAAATTTTAATGCATGAGGGTTTGGTGTTAGTTCAACATCTTCTACATATAACATAATATCTCCGTATTGTTTATTTAAAAATAGTTTTTATAACTTCTTTCTTCAAGTCAGAAATTGCATTGTAATATTAAAGTTTCTATTATATTTGAATAAATAAAAATTTTATGAAGAAAAACATACTTATAATTTTTACGGGCGGTACTTTTTCAATGAAGATTGATAAAGAAACCGGCGGAGCAA
>PFGS01000247.1:12592-13264 GCA_002783525.1 Ignavibacteriales bacterium CG12_big_fil_rev_8_21_14_0_65_30_8
AATTAGCAAATTTAATTTGTTATGATTTTGGTAAATATCCGGGACCGCACATAACTCCACAATTAATGCTAAAACTGTCAAAAAAAATTACTCAGTTGAGTTCTAAAAATAATATTACAGGAGTTGTTGTAACACACGGCACGGATACTCTAGAAGAAACTGCATATTTTTTGGATCTAAATGTAAAATCAAAAATCCCGATTGTTGTGATTGGTTCAATGAAAAACAGTTCTGAACCGGATTGGGACGGACCTCAAAATTTAACGGATGCAATTAGAGTTTGCCTTAATAAAAAATGTAATGGTCTTGGCGTACTTGTATGTTTGAATGGAGAGATTAATGCTGCAAGTGAGGTTACAAAAACATTTACATACGAAATAGATACTTTCACTAGTTTAGACTTTGGTCCACTCGGGTATGTAAAAAACAATAAGATAATTTTAAATAGATTACCCAGAAAATTAGAAAAAATATATTCAACCAAAATTAACCCTAAAGTTGATATGCTTACAGTATATGCTGGTATGGATGAAAAGTTTTTTAAATATTCTGCTAACAGCGGAGCTCATGGTATTGTTATAGAAGCACTTGGCGTTGGCAATGTTCCCCCGGCTGCATTTAAAGGAATAGAATATGCAATTAAAAAAGGTATCCCAATAGTTTTGGTCTCAC
>PFGS01000299.1:0-1462 GCA_002783525.1 Ignavibacteriales bacterium CG12_big_fil_rev_8_21_14_0_65_30_8
AATCTTTAAAAGAAATTGATGTAGAATGGCTAGACTATTTAAAAAAGAAATACTTATCAATGTATGCAATTAAAGATCAATTTAATGTCAATAGTAAAAGAATTACAGATTGGGGATTTAATTTTTCTCCTGTCCCGTATAAAATTGATGATATTACTTATCTGTTTTTTGTTGCTAATAGAAATGGCTATTCTTCACTGTATAAAGTTAAGTTACCTAAAAAAGGAGAAGAGCTTGATGACCCAAGCTTGGTTTTGAGAGGTGAGAAGTCAGGTGAATTTGAAACTTTTCATTTATTTAGATCTTCTATTGATGTTTCAAATAATGGTACAATAGCTTTTGTCTCAAAAAAAGGTGGAACAGATGTTATATATTTTTATTCAATTAAAGATGATGAAATAATAAATAAATTTAATTCATCACAATTAATCAGTATTGCTTCTCCTAAATTTTCTAGTGACAATAAATTATTAACATTTCAAGGTATAAATTCCAAAGGATATAGTGATATTTATGTACTTAATTTGGAAGATAATATCCTCGTTCAAATTACAAATGATTACTACAATGATAAAGATCCAATTTTTGGAGTTAATAACAAGCAAATCATTTTTTCATCTGACAGAACAGCAGGTAAATATGAAGAAAAAAATAATATATTTTCAATTGAATTAGATACCAAAAAAATTAAATATCTTACTTATTTGAATGGTCAATGTAATGCTCCAATATTTAATAAAGCATATACCAAGTTATATTTTACATCTGATATGGATGGTGTTGATAATATTTATGAAGTTGATTATAAAAATGGAAAAACAAATTCAGTAGTTAGAAAAATTACAAACTATATCACTGGAGTTTTTACCCCGAGAGAAATAATTAATAATGAAATTACTTTTTCGGGATTTAACAACTTTGCTTTTAATTTATTTACAAAAAAAATAGATGAGACAAAAATAGATAGCAATAAAATTGCTAAGAAATTTGATACAACTAATGCTGAATGGAAAGCTAATATTTATTCAGCAACCCCAGTTAAAAGCGATGTTGTTTATGAAAAGCAATATTCATTAGACTACGCGCAAAGCCAAATATCAACAAGTCCGGTTTACGGTACACAAGGCGGTGCAGTAATTTCATTAAGCGATCTTTTAGGCAATGATAATTATTATTTTTTACTTTATAATACCGCAACAGTTCAAAGTGAATTCCTAAATAGTTTTAATATATCACTTCAAAGAGTTGACTTAAGTAGAAGATCTAATTATGGCTATGGAATATTTCATTTTACCGGGAACAGATATGATATTAGAGATTCCGATGAATTTTTCTTTGAAAGAAGTTTCGGAGGATTTTTTCAACTTAATTTCCCATTTTCAAAATTTTCAAGATTTGAGACATCAGTTACATTAGCAAATTCTGATAAAGAAGTTATAAGAGGTGTTATTGCACGAAAAGC
>PFGS01000299.1:1478-8586 GCA_002783525.1 Ignavibacteriales bacterium CG12_big_fil_rev_8_21_14_0_65_30_8
TCAATAGCATATGTATATGATAATTCTCTATGGGGGCCTTCAGGTCCTTTAGATGGGATGCGGACAAGGTTACAATTAGCATATACCTCCGATGTTAAATTCAGCAATGTAAATTATTATACAATTATTGCTGATTTTAGAAATTATTTTCGCTTAGGTTTAAGGTCTGCATTTGCTATGAGAGCTGCATTCTTTTATAACGATGGACAGGAAGCGCGTAGATTTTTTATGGGTGGTAGTTGGGATCTGAGAGGTTGGCCAAGATTTTCAATTCGTGGTGAAAAAATGTGGTTATCATCTTTTGAACTAAGATTTCCTTTATTGGATCAAATAAATCTAAAATTTCCTTTTATGAATCTTGGATTTTTTGGCATTAGAGGTGCAGCATTTTTTGACGCCGGAAGTGCTTGGGATACAAATTATAAAAGTACACTAGGCAGTGTAGGTGTTGGCATTAGATTTAATTTATTTGGTGCTTTAGTATTAAGATATGATATTGGAAAAAAAATAGAGAATAATTTTTCAAAATTTCAAGACGGTTTATTTTATCAATTCTTTTTTGGATGGGACTTTTGAGGAAATATTTTTACATATTTATTATTGGACTGACTTTCACAGGTTGTACTTCTAATATCTTTTTGGTCAAATCAAGAATTGATGAAAATGCTTATTTAATGTTTGGAAAAACACCTCAAAAAACTTTTTATGTTCCGATTGATATTGCAGACAGCCTGAAACTAAAATGGGAGAGTGATACAAGGGGAGCATTTACTAATTCTTCTGTAACAGTTTCTGACTCCATAGTATTTGTTAATGATCTGTATGGCAGAGTTTATGCTTTTAATTTTAACAATGGTAAAAAATATGGTGAAATTAAAAATAAAGGTGCAGTATTTACAACACCAATTGTTAGCGGCTTTTGGGTAGTGTTTGTTGTCTCACAAGAAGAAGATAATTTATCAACTTTTATAATGTATGATTATACGAAAGGTAAACCATTTAGAGAAGTTGAAGTTGAAGGTCGTGTTGAAACTCAAATTCTAAGAACTCCGGATGGATTTGTTGTAACTACTTTAGACGGTGTTGTTATAAAATATGATAATTTTGGAATTTTTCTATGGAAGGTAAAAACAAATTCTGCAATTAGAAGTAACCCCACTTATTTTGATGGTAAGATTTATTTTGGAAATGATGCCGGCGAAATAATATCGATGAATAATTCTGATGGAAAAATAATTAATACTAAAAAAATTGGAGGTAAATTTAGAAGTGGAAGCTCAATTGAGAAAAATAAATTATATATAGCAAATATGAACAGTAATCTATACTGTTTATCAATCAATTCTTCTGAAGTTATTTGGGAGTATAAATCAAGTTCAAGAATATTGATGACACCCGTAATAGATAATGCTAATATTTATTTTGGAAATTTAGGCGGTTATTTTTATTCAATCGATAAAAATAGCGGTAAAAGAAATTGGGAAATAAAAACTGACGGACTATTTAATGTTACCCCTTTAGTTACTAATAATTATTTAATAGTACCGGATATAAATAAAAAAATACTTCTGATAAATAAAAAAGATGGTAGGACCATAAATAAAATAGAATTGAAAGGTAGGCCAAGATTATCTCCAATAATTTATAAAGACATATTATTTATTGGTTATGACAGAGGGAATTTACAAGCGTATGAAGTTAATTAACATAAAACTGGTTATTATATTTTCGTTTTTCATTTCTTACTTTGGTTATTCTCAATATTCAAAGTTAAATGAAAAAGTTGGTACTAAGTTTTCCGTTGTGGAAATTTCATCTAATAAAGATTTGTCTATACCAACTAATAATATTAAGGAACCATTAAGCAGTAATATTCTAAAATATTATAGTAAAACTTTAATACTTTCAGAAAATATTAATAGAGGAAGTATTAACTTTAATTTTTCTAATGAGGTTGAAGATGAGAATTTTTATGAAAAAACAATATTCAAAATTTTACTGGGCAGCTTTGTCACTTTGGGTGCTGCAGCTGCTTATTTTAAAATAAAAGCAGATAAAAGATTTAAAGAATATAAAACTACAAATAACCAATCTTTACTCGATGATACAAACCGATATGATACTTTTGGAGGTATTGCATTTGTCTTGATGGAGGTTAATCTTGGTGTGCTTATCTATTATTTCCTTCGTGATTAATTATCTCTCTATAATTTCTTATTTTCTATAAAGAAATATCTTTTATTTATAATCTATATTTAAATGCTAACAGTTCTTGAAGCTTTAAAAAAATCAACTGAATATCTTGAAAAAAAAGGTATTGAATCTCCACGAGTTAATGCTGAAATAATGTTAGCTCATATTTTAAAATGCAAAAAGTTGCAATTGTATTTATCATTTGACAAACCTTTAAGTGATAATGAACAAAATATTTATAGAGAATTCTTATTAAGAAGAACTGCCAGAGAACCGGTACAGTATATTACCCAAAGTGTTGAATTTTATGGACTTGAATTTGAGATCAATAATTCGGTATTGATTCCAAGACAAGAAACTGAAATATTAGTTGAAACTATATTGAATGAAATTAAAGATGATGGACAAGTATATATTCTAGATATTGGAACAGGAAGCGGAAATATTGCAACTGCAATTGCAAAAAATTTTTTACCGGCAAAAATTACAGCTGTTGATTCAAGCAGATCTGCATTAGAATTAGCAACAAAAAATGCTCAAAGTATTGGTGTGGAAGAACAAATAAATTTTATTGAATATGATATTCTAAAATCAAGTAACAATTTGAGCCATAAATTTGATCTTATTGTTTCTAACCCACCTTATATTTCAAAAGAAGATTATTCTAATTTAGAGCCTGAATTAAATAAATATGAACCTTCAAATGCTCTAACAGATTTTGCAGACGGATATAATTTTTATAATGTTATTTGTAAAAGAAGCAGACAATTACTAAAAGATAATGGCAAATTGTTTTTTGAAATTGGGCAAGGACAAAGTGAAAAGGTGAAAGATATAATGACTGAAAATAATTTTGGAAATATAAAGTTCGAAAATGATTACCAAAATATTAAAAGAGTGATCTGGGGGAATTTATTATGAAAGTAGTTGTGCAAAGAGTAAAAGAAGGGGGAGTTTATATTGAACACAAAAAATATAAAGTTAAAATTGGGAAAGGATATGTAATTTTATTAGGCATAAAAACCGGTGATACTGAAAATGATGCAATTTATCTGGCTGACAAATGCTCTGCTCTTAGAATATTTGAAGATGCAAATGGAAAAATGAATCTTTCAATTAATGAAATTATGGGTGATGCATTAGTAATATCTCAATTTACATTATATGGAAATGCTTCAAAAGGAAACAGACCAAGTTTTATTGAAGCAGCAAGACCTAATGAAGCAGAAAATTTATATAAAATATTTGTTCAAAGATTAAAAGAAAAAATTGGTAAAGAAAAAGTGTTTACAGGTATATTTGCTGAAATGATGGAGATAAAGATTATCAATGACGGACCAGTTACGATAATAATAAATTCAAAAGAGTAAATAGTGAATAAAATATTGATGATATTTATTGACGGTATTGGTATTGGAAAAAAAGACCATGCTAATAATCCATTTTTCAAATTTCAATTCAAAACATTTTTAAGACACTTTAATAACATCCCTTCATTAAATAATCCCATTCTTAAAAATAAAAATGCAATTATTTTTCCGACTGATCCTTTAATGGGGATAAAGGGATTACCCCTTAGTGGAACAGGACAAACTTCAATATTTTGTGGCATAAATGCTGCGGAAATGATAGGAAAACATTTTGGGCCTTATCCATATTCAACCTTGCATCCTATTTTAAAAGAAAAAAATATATTCAAATATTATTTGGATAAAGGTGAAAATGTATCTTTTGCAAATGCATATCCTAAAATATTTTATGATTATATCAATTCAGGCAAAAAAAGATTAAGCGCTACATCTTTGTCTTGTTTATTAAGTGGAATGAAATTAAAGAATGTTGCTGATGTAAGAAAAGGAAAAGCGTTAACAGCTGAAATTGATAATAGCAGATGGAACGAAAAACTTGGATATAATTTACCTGTTATTAAGCCAGCGACTGCTGCAAGAAGATTATTAAGAATGTGTAATGAAAATAAATTTACTTTATATGAATTTTTCTTAACCGATCATATAGGCCACGGTAGAATTAAAGATGAATTTAATAAAGTAATGTTTTTATTAGATAATTTTTTGATGACAATTTTAAAAGAATTTGATTACGATAAGAATACATTATTTATTTGTTCTGACCACGGTAATTTGGAAGACACATCAATTAAGACACATACAATGAATCCTGCATTTACATTATCCGGAGGGAAAAATGCATTTGCAATTGCAGATAATATTAAACATCTTTATGATATTAAAGGAGCAATTACAAAATATTGTAAATGAAGGATTACCCTGTAATAAAATTTACATTACTTTTCATTTTTGGAATTATTGTTCAACATCAATGTAATATTGATGCAACAATAATTTATTATTTTATAATCTCGTTACTTCTTTTAGCTATTTTGTTTCTGTTCAAGAGATCTAATAGTATATTTAACCAACTTATTATTGCCTCAAGTATCATATTATTAGGTATGTGTATAGCTGTAATCAATTCTGATGAAACGCCGGAACTTCCCCGAAAAATATTCGACAACAAAACATCTGAGATATATGGAAAGATTAAAGAAATAAATCTAATTCAAACTGATCAAATAAAGTTTGAAGTACTTACTGATTCTATTATTGGAGAAAATGCTAGCATATATTATCCTTATGTTCTACTGTGTAGATTAAAAGTTCAAAATGGAAGTTTGAATAAATTTTACAGAACCATTAATCCGGGGTATAAATTAAAAATAAAAAGTAAAATTTATGAAACTAGGGATAGAAGAAACCCGGGTGAGTTTGATTACAAAAAATATCTTTTATCTGTTGGCATCTCAGGCAATATAAACCTAAGTAAAATAAATCAGATTGAAATAACAGAAAAAGATAAAGATTTTCTTCAAACTTTAATTTTTAGTATTAGAAAGAACATTGCAGAACAAATTGATCAATTATATTCATATAAAACTTCATCATTATTAAAAGGACTTTTATTAGCAGACAGAAGTAATATATCTTACACGACAAAGGAAGAATTTATTAATGCAGGAGTTATTCATGTACTTGCTGTTTCAGGATTACACGTTGGTTTTATAGCTTTAATAGTAATTATAATCCTTGGTAGAATAAATCTTTTTGTAAGATCTATTTTAACAATTTTTGCGTTATTACTTTTTCTTTTAATAACTGGTTCACCGCCTTCTGTTTTGCGAGCTGTTATAATGGGATCTGTAATAATTATTTCTTTCGTTCTTGGAAGATCTACAAATATTTTTAATTCACTATCCATTGCGGCACTAATTATTCTGGCATTTAGTCCTAAACAATTATTTGCTCCGGGATTTCAATTATCATTTTCTGCTGTTTGGGGAATAGCTGTCTTCTTCCCTTTATGCAAAGAATATCTAACAAAAATTAATATTGAAAATAAAATACTTAAGAATATTTTACTTTTTCTAAGTGTTTCACTTGGTGCACAAATTGGGACTTTACCTTTTACATTAATTTATTTTGGGAAATTATCAATAATTGCTCTTCTAATAAATCTTATTGTAATTCCTCTCGTTGGTCTTATTATTGCTACAGGAATAATATCATTAGTGATAAATATAATATTTCCATTTATAGCAGTGTTCTATTCAGCTGCAAATGAATTATTTGCAAATTTATTATTTTCGTTAATTTCAAAAGCAGGTAATCTTAGTTTCTCATTTATTAAAATATCAAATTTCAATTATTACGATGCGTTGATAGTATTTATTTCTCTATTCTTCTTTTTATTAGTAAGAAAAAAACTAAAAAGATCTTTTGCAAAATTTATTGTTGTAATCCTATTAATTATAAATATTTTCTTATTTACCTCTTTCACAAATAAAGAAATATTACCTAAAGATGAATTATCGATTTTGATGGTTGATGTTGGACAAGGCGATGCTATTATAGTTAAATATCCTGATGGGAAAATATCTTTGATAGATGCCGGAATTAGAACTAATAGTTTTGATACTGGTAAATACATACTGGAACCGCTGTTGAATTACCTCAATATTGATAAAATAGATCTTGCATTTTTATCACATATGGATATTGATCACTACGGTGGATTTAATTATTTAATTAATAAAGGAATTATTAAAGAAATTTACAAACCATTAATCGATTCAAGTTTGGCAAAAGATATCAGATTTGAAAAATTATTAGATATAAATAATATCACAAAAAAATATTATGAACAGAAGATAATTAAAGAAGGTAATGTAAGAATATATATTTTGAATAGTAATAATAACAAAGCCTATAATCGTTTATCAACTAATAATAAAAGCGGAATGATTAAGATTGTCTATGGTGAAAATAGTGTGCTACTAACTGGAGATATAGAAAAAAAAGGAGAATTATTTTATTCAAAATATTATAAGGATTTTCTAAGATCTGACATACTTAAAGTTGCTCATCACGGAAGTAAAACTAGTTCCACAGAAGGAATTCTTAATTACATAAAACCTAAAATAGGTTTAATAAGCGTGGGAAAATATAATTCTTATGGTCATCCTTCAAAAATTATAATTGAGAGATATAAGAACAATAATGTGAAAATATATCGTACAGATTTGCAAAGTGCAATTTTATTTCAATCAGATGGAAAAATATTTAAGTACGAAGATTGGAGAGAATAAATTTATTATTATCTTTGAACATTAAATCAAAAAAATATGAATAAAAAAACATGAATGATAAACCTGTTATTGGAATAATAATGGGAAGTGATTCAGATCTTCCTATAATGGAAAAAGCATTTAATGTTTGTAAAGAATTTAATATTTCTTATGAAGTTAAAATATTATCAGCACACAGAACACCGGAAGAACACTCAAATTATTCAAAATCTGCTGAATCAAGAGGATTAAAAGTTATAATAGCAGCTGCCG
>PFGS01000299.1:8768-11830 GCA_002783525.1 Ignavibacteriales bacterium CG12_big_fil_rev_8_21_14_0_65_30_8
ATTGAAATATTAGCATTATCAGATAATAATATTAAAGATAAATTAAATGATTATAGAATAAAAATGGCAGAAGATTCTATGAAAAAAAATGATAATATAAGTTCTTAACTTATATGGCCTTTAATTTCTATAGGGTCACCTAATAATTTTTTGTCATCCCATTCCACATTTTTAGAAAAATCATCACCTCTTACTTTACACTCAGTATACAAGCAATATTTGCAAAGATTTTTAGAGCAGTAATCCATGTGAATTCTTACTTGCGAACTAGGTATCTCAGATCTGATAAATTCTTCTATATATTCTTCTTCTATGTGTGACTCTTTGATATTTAAGAAATAGGGAAGTGAGAGATGAAAATCTATAAAAATATTTTCACCTGATTTCCAAAATCGTAAATGATGAATATCGATCCAATAATCTCTTCTATTCTTTTTTAAACAAGTTACAATTTTATTTAAAATATCTTTATCTGTTTCATTCATCAATCCACCAATTGACTCTCTTATCAAGTTGTATCCAGTATAGAGAATATTTATTGCAACTAATATTGCTACAATTGGGTCAATAATTTGCATCTTAGTTATCATAACCAAAATTATACCTATGATTACACCAATGCTTGTAATAGAATCAGTTAATACGTGTTTACCATCAGCAAGTAAAGTAATTGAATTTGTTCTCTGTCCGGTTTTTATCAAATAATACCCCAACCCTAAATTCAATAGCCCTGTAATACTGATTATATAAATGCCAATATCTAATTGTTTAAGAGTTGTACCAATGATAATATCATTTATTGCGTTGTAGATAATATAAATAGATGCAAAAACAATAAATAAACCTTCAACACCGGCAGAAAAATATTCAATATTGCCGTGTCCGTATAAATGTGATTCATCTGCTGGTTTAGAACTTAAAATGATGCTGTAAAATGCCATCGAAGTAGCTAAAATATGAACTACTGACTCTGCTGCATCAGAAAAAATTGCTGCAGAATTAGTAATAAAATAAGCCCCCAATTTTGCAGCTAACATAAATACTGCAAATATTAGAGAAATTTTTATGGCTTTTTTTCTTAATTCAGTAAAAGAATTATTATTCATAAATTTAATTTATTAAACTAATTTAAAAGATAGTAATTTTGTCTTAATTTCAAATCATTAATAAAATTGAAAGTGGGGTAACAAAACTATAATTTTAGCATTATTAAAATAATATTTAAGGGAGTTTATGAAATCATTAATTTCAATTTTCGTTGTATCTTTAATATTCTTTGGATGTAATAGTAAGTCTCCTCAAGAATATTTTAGCGAAGCAGGTATCAATATTGAAAACCAAGAATATAAAGAAGCAGTAACTAAATTAGAATATATCGTAAAAGAGTTTCCAGAAAGTTCTGAAGCTCCTCAATCACTTATGAAACTAGCTTTAATTTATCAAAGTAAAAGTATTGAAAATATTAGAGCTGATTCTTCTTTTATGAAATGTGCTTTCTACTATGGAGAAGTATTTAAGAAATATCCTAACAGTAAAGATGCCCCAAAAGCATTATTTATGTCAGGATTTATAAATGCAAATGAACTGCACAATTTTACTGAAGCAAAAAAAATATATGAAAAGTTTATAGAGACCTATCCCAATGATGAATTAGCTTCTTCTGCAAAAAATGAAATAGAAAATTTAGGTGTACCGGCAGAAAAGATAATTGAAAAGAAAATTTCTAAAAAAATATAATGCAGCAAAATGCGGGCGATTATAAAACCTATTTAGATCCATCAATTGTTTCTAAACTTAATTCGTTAGAATTAAAAGCAAAATTAGTAGTTGAGGGATTTAAAGTAGGTCTTCACAAAAGTCCCTATCACGGTTTTAGTGTAGAATTCAGTCAGCACCGACCTTACATACAAGGCGATAGCTTGAAAAGTGTTGATTGGAAAGTATATGGTAAAACGGATAAATTTTATATTAAGCAATTTGAAGAAGAAACTAATTTAAAGTGTTATATTCTTCTGGATGTAAGTAAATCAATGGATTACAGCTCAGGTAAAAATATTACCAAGCTGGAATATTCCAAAACACTTGCCGCAGCTTTATCTTATTTGATGATAACACAACAAGATTCAGTAGGATTAACTTTGTATTCTGAAAAAGTACACAAACATTTTGCTCCTAAATTATCAAAAGTATATTACCAGCAAATTTTAAGTGATCTAGCTAATATTAATTCAGGAAAGGGGACAGATACATCCAAATGTTTAAATGAAGTTGCAGAAAAAATTAACAAGAGAGGATTAGTGATAATTATATCAGATTTTTTTGATGATATAAATTCAATTCTTACATCATTAAAACATTTTAGATATAAGAAAAATGAAGTGATAGTATTCCAGATTTTAGATCCACAGGAAAGGAATTTTGCTTTTGGAAACGATGCAATATTTAAAGACCTTGAAACCGGAGATGAAATTACCACTCAGCCATACCAGATTCAAAAAGCCTATAAAGAAGCGATGACTGAATTTGTAGGCAGGATAAAAACGGAATGCCTTAATTCTAATATTGAATATAACCTGATTGAAACGTCAATGCCATTCGATAAAGCTTTATTTAGTTACATTCAAAAAAGAAGTAAACTTTTTTGAGACTTGTTAAACGGTTAAAACCGTTAGTGCTGTCCGGTGTAATTTTTACTTTTCCAATGGCTAAAGCCATTGGTTAATTCCACGCCTTTGATATTATATAACTAACCAACGGACCTGCCTGCCGGTCAGGCAGGTTTATCCGTTGTGCCGGAACATCCTCTTAAACTCATCCTTAATGAAAATAGATAAAATTTGATTCCTATTTGATAATAATCAGATAATTCATTAAAATTCATAGGTGAAGGGATTTATTGTTGATACTTATAACCCAACCTGTTTTAAAGTGATAGAGCTGAAGCAAAATCCTTATTAATATTCTAAGCTTAATAGAAATGAGAAAAAATGGGTAAAAAATTAAGAAATCTTGTAACTGCCGGATTGGTTGGTGTAGCTTCACTTTTTCCACAAATTAATGAT
>PFGS01000299.1:11836-12266 GCA_002783525.1 Ignavibacteriales bacterium CG12_big_fil_rev_8_21_14_0_65_30_8
GTTGAATTAAATGGTCCAACTTCGCTTGATGTTATTGGAAATCCTTTCTCTCAACCGAATGTTAGTGTGCAAGTTGGAAAACAATCTCTTGAATGGTATGGTTCTGGAGATGTGAATAATGATGGAATAATCAATCAATCTGATTTAGATGCAATGAATTCAGGAACTTCTAACAATATGTCGGACATTGATGGAGACGGAACTCCTTCAACACAAGCAGATAAAAATATTCTTGCAGGATATATTGCAAACACAATTCCCTATCTTCCAGGACATTGGAATGAACTTACTACAAGGGACGAAAGAAAATCTTGGATTCTTAAAATGAGGAAACTTGAAGATCCAAGAACCCTTGCAAATGGAAATTGGGTTTGTGCTAACTTCATAAATCAAATGACATTTGATTTTTACGGGTTGTCAAATATAGAAG
>PFGS01000299.1:12434-12576 GCA_002783525.1 Ignavibacteriales bacterium CG12_big_fil_rev_8_21_14_0_65_30_8
GGTTATTTTTTAATTATTATAATGTTAATCCCATAAAACCAGGAGACTTTGATATGGATGCAAATCATCCCGTTACTATGGGATTAGAAGCTTATTATGAAAATCAACTTACAAAAAAAAATGAATTTAATTTTATTAGTAA
>PFGS01000299.1:12734-12876 GCA_002783525.1 Ignavibacteriales bacterium CG12_big_fil_rev_8_21_14_0_65_30_8
CTCCTGAATTTTTGAAAAGTAAGGGATACAATTCTATTCCAGATACAACAAAAGAAAATACAACTCTTCCAATAACTTTAACTCATACCGATAGAGATACAATAAGAACATCAGAAAATCACTATTCCTTTTTCAGAGATTT
>PFGS01000188.1 GCA_002783525.1 Ignavibacteriales bacterium CG12_big_fil_rev_8_21_14_0_65_30_8
ATACAGAGCTTTAGCAGGAGGATTCTACATTTTTAAACACGAGTATATTTTTATATTTCAAAAGTAGAGACATTATATATAATGTCTCTACAATTATTTATGTATTACTCTTTAACACAAATAGAAAATGAATTAAAAAAAAGACTTCCTTATCCATACATTTGGGGACGAAAACAAAACGATAGTTTTGACAAACAAACAAATTTCATTTATTCAATTCAACAATTCGACACACTTTTAACAGAGATTAAAAAAAATTTTGAAAAATATTCTAACTATGATGACATATTTAATTATGCTCTTAACAGGTGGTACAATTTCTGGTCTGCAAATGCTGTTGAACAAATATTTTGTTCTTTCCCAAATGTTAAACCAGCACATAACAGCAAAGACAGGCTAATTGATTTTTCAATTGAAGGCGCTTCATTTGACCATAAAACTTCTGTCTTCCCTAAAAAATATAATTTGCCAATTGATGAAGCTATAAAACAAACACCTGAATTGATAAAATGGTTTTACAAGAACCAATCACAACAGCAAAGAAAACATTTAAAGAACAGACTCTTTATCGTTTTATATTCACCTGATGGAGAACATTGGAAATTAAAGGCAGAAATTTCTTGGCTAAAAAAAATAATAGATCACTATATGATAGGCTTCAATCCAAATTATTTAATGAAATTTTCCTTAGAAAAAAACAAAACTATAATCTCAGATATTATCTGGGCAGTTAAGAAATAACCAAGCCACATCTTTAATTATCATTAATTAAATATTTATAATTATCTTTTAAAATATTATAGTTCATTTTTTATAATTTTTAACAATTAATATGAGCGATAGATTTTACAGAATACCTATAAAAAAACTCTTTAGATGGATCACAAACGAAGAAGAGCTTGGAAGAATTTTTGGTCTTTACAAAAAAAATCTTTTCATCCCAAAATCTAACGATACTTTTAGAATGACAAGATACTGTCAGCTTCTTGAAACACCTATAGGTGTTGCTGCCGGACCACAGACACAGCTTGCTCACAACATTATTGCATCCTGGTTATGTGGAGCCAGATATATAGAACTTAAAACAGTTCAAACACTCGATGAAATAGAGGTAACCAAACCATGCATTGATATGGAAGACGAAGGTTACAATTGTGAATGGTCGCAAGAACTAAAAGTTCAAGATTCGTTTGATGAATATTTAAATGCCTGGATATTAATTCATATTCTAAAACATAAATTTGGTTGGAACACAGAAGAACCGGGATTCATTTTTAATATGAGTGTAGGTTACGATCTGAAAGGAATTCTAAATCACAATGTCCAATGGTTTTTAGATAAAATGAATAATTGTAAAGATGAATTAGAAGAAAAGATTGAAATACTAATTCCATTTTATCCAGATATAAAAGACTTAAACATTCCTTATCATATATCTGATAATATTACACTCTCAACAATGCACGGCTGTCCGCCGGATGAAATTGAAAAAATAGGAAAATATTTTATTGAAGAAAGAAAACTTCAGACAGCTATAAAATTAAATCCTACGCTTTTGGGACCTGAAAAAGTTAGATATATCTTAAATGAAAAACTTGGTTATGAAATTACAGTACCCGATGAAGCATTTGAACACGACTTAAAATATGATGATGCGGTTAAGATGATAAAATCACTTACAAAAATAGCCAAAGAAAATAATGTTCAGTTTGGATTAAAGTTAACCAACACACTAGAATCATTAAACTCAACACATTGGCTTCCTAAAAAAGAAAAAATGGTTTACACAAGCGGAAGGGCACTTCATCCTTTAAGTATAAATCTTGCTTCGAAACTTCAATCGGATTTTAACGGCACGCTCGATCTAACATTCTCTGCCGGTGTTGATGCCTTTAATGTAACAGATACACTTGCTTGTGGATTAACTCCAATTACTGTCTGCTCTGATCTGCTGAAACCCGGAGGTTATTTAAGGCTGACACAATATTTAGAAAATTTAGAAAAAAATATTTCTGAAAGTGGTTCAAAGAATATTGAAGAGTTTATAAGATCAAAAGATCAAAACAACTCTTCCCTTTCTTCTGCAAGTTTGAGTAATTTAAAAAAATATTCAGAATCAATTCTTAAAAATAAAACCTATCATAAAAGTAATTTCCCTTATGAAAATATTAAAACACAAAGAGAGTTAACAGAATATGACTGCATCAAAGCACCTTGCATAAAAACCTGCGCTGTTGAACAAAATGTCCCCGAGTATATGTATCACACAGCAAAAGGTGATTATGAAAACGCATTTAAAGTAATTCTAAAAGATAACCCGCTTCCAAATATTACGGGAAATGTCTGTGATCATTTATGTCAGACAAAATGTACAAGAATTAATTACGACAATCCTTTGCTCATCCGTGGTATTAAAAGATTTATTTCTGAAAAATACGAAGGAAAAATAAACTTAATAAAAAAAGATAAAAATGGATTAAAGGCTGCAATAATTGGTGCCGGTCCTTCCGGATTGACCTGCGCTTACTTTTTAGCAATAGAAGGTTTTGAGGTAAATATTTATGAAAGTAATTCTTTTTCGGGGGGAATGGTTTCTGGATTTATACCAGTTTTTCGTTTGTCTGATAAACAAATTGAAGATGACATAAAAATAATAGAGCAATTGGGTGTTAAGATAAATTATGATCAAAAAATAACGAAAGAATCATTCTCTGAATTAAAACAAAAAAATGATTTTATTTTTGTTGGTATAGGCGCAAGTCTTAGTAAGAAATTACAAATACCCGGCGAAGAATTAGAAAATGTTTTTGATCAATTAAGTTTCCTTTCAAAAACAAGAATTGGAAACAAAATTAAGGCTGGCAAAAATATAGCAATTATAGGGGCAGGACTTTCTGCTGTTGATGCAGCTCGAACTGCAAATAGAATAAAAGAAAAAGACGGTAAAGTTACGATGATCTACCGTCGTACAAAAAATGAAATGCCCGTAGGAGATGATGAAATTAAAGCAGTACTTGAAGAAGGAATTGATTTGATAGAACTAGCCGCACCATTATCAATCAGTCAAAAGGATGAAAAGCTAAATATTAAATTGATTAAAATGAAACTCGGTGATAAAGATGAATCCGGAAGAAGACGACCCATTCAGATAGAAAATTCAGAATTTAATTTAAATTTTGATTCAATAATTACCGCAATCGGTCAGGATATTTCTTATGATTTTATTGATGAAAAATCAATAAAAATAAATCACAAAACTTTTGAAACACAAATTCCGAATGTTTTTGCAGGCGGCGATGTTCTAAGAGGAGCTGATTCTTTGATCAATGCAATGGGAGACGGTAAAAAAGCTGCCGAAGAAATTATTAATCGTTCAAACAAAATTTTAAAGACAGAAACCGCCGAACAAAAAAAGAAATTATCTTTTGATGAATTCCAAAAAATACAAGCACATAGAAAATTTGGTGACGATTTACCTGAAATAAGTTTAGAGGAAAGAACAGGTTTTAAAATGGTCCACCCTGTGTTGGATGAAGAAACTGCAAAACAGGAAGCAGAAAGATGCCTGTTTTGTGAAGATGTTTGTAATATATGTGTCGGAGTGTGTCCTAATTTTTCTAATGTTTCTTTTGAAGTTGAAAAAACCGAACTGCCCGTTTGGCAGATAATTAAGAAAGGAAATGATTTTTCTTTTAATCAGGTTGATTCATTTGTAGTTAAACAAGAAAATCAGATTTTAAATATTGGGGACTTCTGTAATGAGTGCGGCAATTGTGATACATTTTGTCCGACCAGCGGAGCACCGTATAAAACCAAACCACATTTTTATTTAACAGAAGGAAGTTTTAACAGTGAAAGGTTGGGATATTTTATTACAAATAATTCAATTAAATTTAAGAACAACGGAAACTTAGAGAGTTTAAGTTTATCAAATGATTTTCTATTTTATGAATCTAATGATGTGATTGTTAAATTTAACAAAAATGATTTTTCAATTATGGAGATAAATTTTAAAACTGATGCTAAAGAGCTTAATTTAAAACACGCAGCAGAAATGTTTTTTTTATTGAAGAGTTTGAAAAACAATCCAATATTTACATAAATTAATTTTATGCAATTTGCACTAAACGGAAATATTAAAAATTATACAGACGATCCTGATCTTCCTTTGCTTACTTATTTAAGAGAACTGGAAGGAATTACTTCTGCTAAAGACGGGTGTGCACCCCAGGCAGCCTGCGGTGCGTGTACGGTTGAACTGAACGGAAAAGGTGTTTTGTCCTGTGTAATTCCAATGAGCAGGGTTGAAAACGGAAACGTAATTACTACCGAAGGATTAAGCGAATATTATCAAAGAACAATTACTAATGCTTTTGTAGAAAAATGCGGAGTGCAGTGTGGTTTTTGCATTCCGGGTATTGTAATGCAATCAAGTGTTTTAATTAAGAATAAACCACAGCCGACAAGAGAAGAAATAGAAAGAGCATTAACGCCTAATCTATGCAGATGTACAGGTTATAAAAAAATTATTGATGCAATAGAATATGCTTCCGAAGCAATAAGAGAAAATAAGGAAATTCCAAAACCAAAAAGTAGTGGTAATATCGGTAAAACTCATCCAAAATACGATGCCGATCAATTAGTGCTGGGTAAAAGTCATTATGTCGCCGATATGAATTTCCCAGATATGTTACACGGAGCTTTAAAGTTTAGTGATCACCCTCGTGCAAAAGTGATTTCAATAAATGTTGAAAAAGCAGAAAAATTTCACGGCGTAAAAAAAGTCTTCACTTCAAAAGATATTCCCGGCAGCAGGTACACAGGATTAATAATTTCAGACTGGCCTTTAATAATAGAAGAAGGCGAAGAAACAAGATATGTGGGGGATGTACTTGCCGGAGTTGTTGCTGAATCAGAAAAAATTGCAAGGGAAGCTGTAAAATTAATTGAAGTAGAATATAAAGTTTTAACACCACTTTCTGATCCCGAAAGATCTCTTGATAAAGAAAGTCCGCAACTTCATCCAAAAGGTAATTTACTTTCAGAGACAAAAATATACAGAGGTAATGTAGAGAAGGCAATCAAAGATTCTGATTTTATATCAACCGGAACTTACCAAACCCAAATGATTGAACACGGTTATATGGAACCAGAATGTTCAATTGCTCTTCCTGCAAACAATGGGGTTGAAATATATTCACAAGGTCAGGGTATTTATGAAGACAGAAAGCAAATTGCCGGTCTTCTCAATTTGCCAGAAGAAAAAGTTAGAGTAATATTGATCCCAAACGGCGGTGGTTTTGGAGGAAAAGAAGATCTTTCCGTACAGGGTCACGCAGCGCTTTATTCTTTGATATTACAAAAACCCGTAAAAGTAATTTTAAACAGAGACGAATCCATTTTAATGCACCCCAAAAGACATCCTATAAGAATGAACTACACAGTTGGATGTAATAAAGAAGGAAAACTTACCGTTCTAAAAGCAGATATGATAGGCGACACAGGCGCTTATGCTTCTGTAGGAATGAAGGTTCTTGAAAGATCGGCTGGACATGCAACCGGTCCTTATCATATTCCAAATGTTGATATAATTAGTAAAGCTGTTTACACAAATAATTTACCGTGCGGTGCAATGCGTGGTTTTGGTGTAAATCAAGTTGCTTTTGCTATTGAAGGCTGCATAGATGACTTATGTGAAAAAGGCGGCTTTGACCGATGGCAGTTCCGTTATGATAATGCTTTAACTGAAGGCGGAATGACATCAACCGGACAAATTATTAACAGAGGAAGCGGTGTAAGAAAAACCCTTGAAGCTGTGAAAGATATTTTTCAAAATTCTAAATATGCTGGCATTGCCTGCGGAATTAAAAATACCGGAATAGGAAACGGAATGGCTGATGAAGGAAAAGTTACTATTCAAATTGTTTCGCCTGAAAAGATTATTCTACATCACGGCTGGACTGAAATGGGACAAGGCGTTAACACAATGGCTGTTCAATTTTTATCTCACGAAACAGGAATTGATCCGGAAATTGTTAAGGTGATTGTTGATACCTCTGCAAATGCTTCAGCCGGGATGACAACTGCTTCAAGAGCCACTTCAATTATTGGTAACTCAATTGCAAATGCATGCATTCAACTCAAAGAGGACCTGAAAACAAAAACAATAAATGAACTTGTCGGTAATACATATAAAGGCGAATGGGTCTGCAACTGGACAACAAAACCCGGCAAAGATGTTGGAGAAATAATCACGCATTATTCTTACAGCTATGCAACGCAGGTTGTTGTTTTAAATGAAGAAGGGAAAATTGATAAAGTTATTGCGGCTCACGATGCCGGAAAAATAATTAATCCGGGCTTGTTCGAAGGACAAATAGAGGGATCGATTCATATGGGTTTGGGTTATGCATTAACTGAAGAAATTGAATTAGAGAACAGCAGACCAAAAAGTACAAAGTTAAGAAAAATGGGAATTTTAAGGGCAAAAGAAACTCCCAAAATGGAAGTAATAGGAATTGAAGTTCCCGATCCTCACGGACCATACGGTGTAAAAGGTGTTGGAGAAATCGGTCTTGTACCGACTGCAGCTGCAGTTGCAAATGCTTTTTATCAATATGACAGAATAAGATATTTCAAACTGCCAATTAAGAAAAGGGAAAAAATTAAATAAGAAGATTACCGATATCTCCCGCCAGATGCGGGCAAGTAATGATATCGGGAATCTTTAAAAATAATAATATGATTCTTTTAAAAAATGCAAATATAATTCAATTCCACCCGCCAAAAATCACTTACAATGTTGATGTTGTGATAGAAAATAAATTAATAATTGATGTCGGAAAAAATATCGGCAAAAATTATAAAGCTGGCAAAGAAATAAATTTAGAAAATAGATTTATCTCAAGCGGATTAGTCTGCTCGCACAATCATTTTTATTCTGCACTTTCAAGAGGAATCTTGGCTGATATAAAACCTTGCAATAATTTTCTTGATATTTTAAAAAATCTGTGGTGGAAACTTGACCGGGCAATTGACGAAGAAATTCTTTATTACAGCGGTTTGATAGGAGCACTTGAAGCTGTTAAAGCTGGAACAACATCAGTAATAGATCACAATGCATCCCCTTCATTCATTTCGGGTTCTCTCACGACACTAAAAAAAGCATTTGAAAAAGCGGGACTTAGAGGAATTTTAGCTTACGAAATAACCGATAGAAACGGAATAGAGGGAATGGCAGAGGGTGTAAAAGAATCAATTGATTTTTCTAAAATTATAGATGAAGAAAAAAAATCTTCCGATTCAAAATATTTAATTGAAACCGCAGTTGGCGCTCACGCTCCGTTTACACTAAGCAATAATTCATTGGAACAAATTAGCGAAGCGTTAATGATTTCTAATCGAGGTCTTCACATTCATGTTTCTGAAGATGAAACAGATAATTCTTTTTCTCATCAAAATTTTAACAAAGATGTAATGCAAAGATTAGATGATTTTTCTCTGCTTAATGAAAAATCAATCATTGTACACGGAGTTTATTTAACTGATAATGATATTTCAATTTTAAATGAAAGAGATTCTTTCCTTGTTCATAACCCTCGTTCAAATATGAACAACGGTGTTGGTTACATGAAAAATCTTGATAAAGTTAAAAATGTTGGTCTTGGTACTGATGGAATCAGTTCTAATATGTTTGAAGAAACTAAATTTGCTTTTTTCAAAAACAACGATTCACAAGGCAAATTAACTCCTAATGATTTTATGAGATTTTTACAGAATGGAAATACTCTTTTAAAAAGATATTTTAATAAAAATTTTGGGAAGATAGAAAAAGATTTTGCCGCTGACATTGTAATTTATGATTACTCACCTCCAACTCATTTTGTCTATGATAATATTGCCGGACATTTTATTTACGGATTTTCTTCCAGAGATGTTGAAACTGTTATTATAAACGGAAAAATTGTTTATGAAAACAGAAAATTTCCATTTGCAATAGATAACATCTATTCAGAAGCAAGAGAAGCCTCTAAAAAACTTTGGGAAAAAATGGATAAGATTAACTGATCTTTATACGCTTTTTTAATTATAATAAATTATAACAACCCGGCTTCTTTATTAAATTCTTTTATTAGTTTATCTATCTTTGGTGTTAATTTTCTAATTTTCTCCCAGTAATTATCATAATCATACCACTGTGCATTCAATTCATTTAAATCTTTTTGTTGCTGCTCAATCCACGTAAAATATTTTAAATTATGAATTCTCTTTTTATCCATAAAACTTAATTCTAACATATCTGCAGTATGTGTTCCCATTAAGTTTTTATTATAAACTCTTACAGCATCATCGTAACTGAAATTTCCGTTTTCATTGTTCAACTCTTTTAATCTTGATCCGTAAAGATCCATTGAATCAGTAAGAATAGTAAACACAAAATCGTTTTCAGTTAATTCAAAATATTTTGCAAATTTTATTGCAGAGAGAATATTTGCAACACCTGATATTCCAATTAAATTTAATTTTGAAACAAGATTTTCATTTATTCCCATTTTAATTAAATATTCTTTTCCGGCTTTCTCATTAAATAATCTAATTAATTCAATGCAGTCATTATCATCAATTGCAATTACCATATCTGTATTTTTTACATTATGGATCCAGGGAACGTGTTTATCACCAATACCTTCAATTCTATGTCCGCCAAAACCATTAAGAAGTAGAGTCGGGCATTGAAGTGCTTCTGAAGCAGCTATTTTTAATTGTGGAAATTTTTGTTTTAAATAATCACCTGCTGCAATAGTTCCGCCGGAACCTGTAGCCGAAATATATCCGGCAACATTTCCTTTTGAGTTATAATTTTTATTGAACACTTCTTCAATTGCGTTTCCCGTTACTTCATAATGCCAAAGGTAATTTCCAAATTCATCAAACTGATTAAATATTTTTATGTCTTTTCTTGTAGCTTTTAATTCCCAGCATTTATCAAAAATTTCTTTAACATTGCTTTCACATCCGGGAGTTGCAATTACTTCTCCGGCAAGTTTTTTTAACCATTCAAATCTTTCATCACTCATTTCTTCCGGCAGAATTGCTATTGATTCACATCCCAACAATGCAGAATTAAAAGATCCTCCTCTGCAATAATTTCCTGTAGACGGCCACACTGCTTTTTGAGTTGTTGAATCAAAATTACCGGAAACAAGAGAAGGAGCCAGACAACCATAAGTTGCACCGACTTTGTGTGCACCTGTTGGAAACCACTTTCCCACCAAAGCTACTACTTTTGCTTTTATACCGGTAAGTGTACTAGGTAATTCTATAAAATTCACATCACCAAAACCACCGTCTGTTTCCTTGGGTTCATTCTTCCAGCTTATTCTAAACAAGTTTAAAGGATTTATATCCCATAAACCAACATTCTTTAGTCTTTCAATAATTTCATGCGGTATTTTAGAAGGATCTTTCATCTGTTCATAAGTTGGATAAATAATATTTTTTTCAACACTTCTTTTAATATTATTTTTTCTTTGTGCTTGATCGATCTTTAACTCTATCATATAAATTCCTTAATGTAAATTTTTCATTATGTAATTAATATCTGCTTCATATGTTTGTGGAAGTTTTACACTTCTTAAAGCTGTGTCAATGTCCTTAAGTCCGTGACCTGTTAAAAGTATGACAACAGATTTATCCTGTGAAATATTCTTTTTCATTTTTAAAAATCCGGCAAATGCTGCAGCTGAAGAAGGCTCGCAAAAAACCCCGCTTGAACTTGATAATTGATGTTGAGAAGATAAAATTTCTTCATCACTTATCAAGATCATTTCACCTTTAACAACCTTTAAATCCTTTACGGCAGAGTAACCATTTCTAGCAACATTAACCGAAATTGAATCGGCTATAGTTGAGGCTTTATAGTTAAAATCATAACTATTGTTTTTAAAAGCATTATAAATAAAAGAACTATTTTCAGCCTGTACACCAATAATTTGGGGGATTTTTTTTATTCTTCCCAAATACAATAAATCTGTAAAACCTTTTATAACCCCGCTTAAAATTACGCCATCACCTACAGGTAAAAAGATATAATCAATTTCTCTTTCTCCTATTTGATCAACAAGTTCAAAAGAAACTGTTTTCTTGCCTTCTATTGTCATTGGGTTATATGCGGTGTTTCTGTTAAGGTAACCTGTTCTTTCAGAAAATTTTAACGAGAGATCAAACGCTTTATCATAATCACCTTTTATAGGAATTAATTTTGCACCGTACTGTAAACACTGAACCAGTTTAGCTTTTGGTGCTGATTCTGACATAAAAATAAAAGCTTTTTGTCCTGCAGCTGATGCAATTCCTGACATTGAAGAAGCAGCATTACCTGTGGAAGCGACTGCAATTTCATTTATATTATTTTTTTTGGCAAATGCCGAAACCAAATAAGAAGCCCTGTCTTTATAAGATCCGGTTGGATTTGTTCCATCAAATTTTAAGTAGATGTTTTCAAAACCTAAAATTTTTTGAATATTCTTTGCTTCTATCAATGGAGTATTTCCAACACTAATAGATGGAAAATATTTTTCTTCGATCGGCAGATAGTCATAAATATTAATTATCTTGTTGGACGATAGAGTGTTTTTAAATTTTTCAGGCAGTTGAACTTTTAGAATTCCTTTGAGCGGTTTACCTTCAATATCTTTTTCTCTGCATTTTTGACAAAGCATTAAATCTTTTTTGATTTCATAAATTTGTCCACAGCTATCGCATTTATATTTAAAGTCTTTTTTCAAAATAAAATTACATTGTTAAAGACATTATTGATTTTGCTGTGTGCAGTCTGTTCTCTGCTTCATCAAACACAATTGAAATATTCGGGTCATCCAGAATTTCATCAGTAACTTCATTTCCTCTGTCA
Organism: Ignavibacteriales bacterium CG12_big_fil_rev_8_21_14_0_65_30_8; assembly: GCA_002783525.1. Lineage (GTDB taxonomy): Bacteria > Bacteroidota > Ignavibacteria > Ignavibacteriales > Ignavibacteriaceae. The sequence continues at coordinate 10,913 of PFGS01000188.1, forward strand.
GCCGGCAGGGCGTGCATAAGTTTTACATTTTTATCGGCAAGTTTTATTTTTTTATCATCGCAAATCCAGTTTTTATATTTTTCTAAATTTGCTTTCATTTCTTTTTTGCATTCATCTTCATTTTGAAGATATTCATTAACATCGTAATGACCAAAGCCGCCCCAGTTTTTGGGAATTACTACCTGTGCACCTTCAAAAGCTTCATCCATATCATTTGTAAATTTTAAACTGCTACCTCCTTCTTCAGCATTTTTCTTGGCTTTTTCAACAATATTTTTACTCAATGGAAATTCTTTTGGATGTGCAACCGTTACATCAATTCCAAATCTGGGGAAAAGTAAAATTTGTGTTTGAGGTACTGATAGTGGTTTTGAATGAGTGTCTGCATAAGCCCAGGAAACTGTTACTTTTAAGTTTTTTGTATTTTTTCCCAAGTGCTCAAATATCGTCATCAGATCTGCAAGACCTTGGAATGGATGGTAAATATCATCTTGCAAAGACATAACCGGTTTTGTAGAGTTCTTTGCCATTTCACTTAAATATTCATTTCCAATTCCATAAAAACAATTTCTTGATGCAATTCCGTGCCCCATTCTTGAAAGTATGATAGCAGTATCTTTTGGTGTTTCGCCGTGTGAAAGCTGCATTTTATCAGCGGTGAGATCGTGTGCATGCCCTCCCAATTGGGTCATACCTGCTTCCATAGAATTTCTTGTTCTGGTTGACTGTTCAAAAAATATCATGAACAATGTTTTGTCTTGCAGATATCTTGTTGGTGTTTCATTAGCAAATTTTTGTTTTAAATCCGATGCAGTTTCAAAAACTGTATCAAGTTCTTGCTTTGACCAATCTTGGCAAGTAAGAAAATGTTTTCCTTTAAATTTTGACGACATATTCAGGCCTCAATAATTTTTATTTAAAAAATTGAACAATAGTAAGCATAAAAAGCTGAAGCTTTTACTAAGTGTTCAACAGGAACTTTTTCATCCGGTGCGTGAGCCATAATTTCATTACCGGGACCAAATCCAATAACGGGTATTCCATAAATTCCATTTATAGTCACACCATTTGTTGAAAAAGTCCATTTGTCAATTTTAGGATAACTACCAAAAAGTTCTTTGAAAGATTTTATGCCATTTTGAATTACATAATTTTCTTCTTCAATAACCCAGGTAGGAAAATATTTTTCCATTCCATATTCTAATCCGGTATAAGCTTTTTCTTTGTAAGTAAGCAATTCAACTTTTGCATTCATTCCTTTCACAATTTCTTCAACTTGTTTTAAAGCCAATTTTTTATCTTCGCCTTTCGTAAGTCTTCTGTCCAGATGAAATTTACAAAAATCTGAAACTGCACAAAGAGAAGGACTGGAGGAAACAATTTCTGAAATAGTTACGGAACCTTTCCCGAGAAATTCATCAGTAATTAATTTTTCATTTAACTTTTCAATTTCTAATGCTGCTTTTGATGCCATGTAGATTGCATTCTTTCCTCTTTCAGGAGCAGAACCATGAGCTGAAAGTCCGTAAAATGAAACTTCAATTTCCATTCTTCCTCTGTGTCCTCGGTATATATTTAAGTTTGTCGGTTCTGTTACAATTACACAGTCAGGTTTAATTTTATCTTCTTCAACAATATATTTCCAGCATAATCCGTCACAGTCTTCTTCCATAACTGAGCCGACAAAGTAAATTGTTACATCATTTGTTAATCCAATTTCTTTTAAAATTTTTCCGGCTGTTATAAACGAAGCAGGTCCACCGGTTTGATCAACACTTCCTCTCCCGTGAACAAATCCGTCTTTAATTTCCCCGCCTAAAGGATCAAAACTCCAGGCATCCAGATTTCCAAGATCAACTGTATCAATATGTCCATCAATTGCAATAATTTTTTTTCCGTTGCCAATTCTTCCGATTACATTTCCTAATCCATCAATCTTTACCTCATCAAATTCGGCATCTTCCATCATATTCTTTATTAAAGAAGCAACTTCCTTTTCACACATGCTTAAAGATTTATGCTGAACTAATTTTGAAAGGTTTTGTGCTGTATATGATTCATGCTTTTTTGCAAGTTCAAAAATTTTTTCTGATTTATT
>PFGS01000249.1:0-5870 GCA_002783525.1 Ignavibacteriales bacterium CG12_big_fil_rev_8_21_14_0_65_30_8
CTCAATTTTTCTGTTAGCTTTAAATTTTGCAACAAGATCCAATTTTTTTACAAACTTCAAATCTGCAATTTTATCTAAATCTACTTTTTTTATAAAAGCAGAAACTCCGTTAAACCATTTTGTTTTGTGTTTAATTTTTATTCCAAGTTTTTCTAATTGTTTAATATAATCTTCATTTACTGGAATGTCTGATTCGTCAATCAATGGTTTGGCTTTGTAATATTTTGCTCTGCGTGCCAATGATTTGGGACTTACGGCCAAACTTGGTTTTTCAAAATATTTATTTAATGATTTTCCTTTATCTGTAAAATATATCCACACTAATTCGGTTTCATTATCTTCTAATTGTGATATTTTTTCGCTTAATCTGGTTGTAATTTTATCTTGTTTATTTTGAGGATAAATTAAAGAAATTGAGAAAAAGCAAGTAAATGCTACTAAAATGGGGATTCTGTATTTATAATTATTTTTGAGCATATAGGAATATATAAATCTTTTTGTTATTTCAAAATGTAAAAGGGATAAGAATTAACTTTTAAACATAATTTTATTGAAAATTGTTCCTTTAATAACCTTTTATAAATATTGTATTTAACATAATGAAATAATAATTATTTTTATTTTAATCCCAGTTCTTTACACATTCTATAAAAATTTGAACGGGCAAGACCAAGCTTTTGAGCAGCTTTAGCATCTGATTTTGATATTTTACGAACAAACTGAAAATATTTTATCCTCATATTCTTTTCGAAATCTTTTAACGGAAGCAAATCATAACTTGACCACATTTTTTCGTAATCATCTTTTATTGAACGTATGGGCTGTTTGTTTAGTAATAAATTATTAACACTATTAGCTGAAATATTTGTTTCGCAATTAAGAAGAAGCCGTTGAATTAAATTTTTTAATTCTCTTATATTCCCTGGCCATTCATACTTAGTAAAAAATTCTATTGCATCAGATTCTATGCCAGGAATCTTTTTTCCCATTTCATTAGAATATAATTTAATGTAGTGATTAATAAGGATGGGAATATCTTTTATTCTATCTTTTAGGGGTTTAATAAAAATTGGAATTACATTTAATCTATAAAATAAATCTTCTCTAAAATTTCCTTTATTTACTTCTTCTATAAGATTTTTATTTGTGGCAGCAATAATTCTAACATTTATTTGTATTCTTTTTGTTCTGCCAATTTTTTCAATTTCACCTTCCTGTAGTACTCTTAATAATTTTACCTGAGCATTCTTTGACAGTTCACCAACTTCATCTAAAAATATTGTACCATTGTTTGCAATTTCAAAAAGACCTTTCTTATTTGAATAAGCATTTGTAAAAGCTCCTTTTTCATACCCAAAAAGTTCACTTTCTATCAATTCATTAGGTATACTGCCACAGTTTATCGGTACAAATTTTTCATATTTTCTGTTACTTTTATAATGAATATTATTTGCAACAAGTTCTTTGCCTGTTCCTGAAGCACCGGAGATTAAAATATTTAAATCGGTTTCACTATATTTTTTTATTTCTTCAATTAAATTTTTGGTTGATTGTGATTCTCCGATAATTATTTTTTTCTCAAGAATTGAGTTTATGTTTTGATTTAATTTTTTATTAACCGTTATTGTTTTTAACTCAAGCTCGCGTTTCTCATAAGCGTTAAAAATACTCATAATAAAATCAGTGGGTTGATAAATGTAATCTTCTATATCGCTTGGATATTTTGTACAATACCAAAAAGCACCTGAATGAATTAAAGAATTTGCAAACTCAAAATCAGTTATTTCTATTGTCATTTTTGTTATAACAATTATTTGTAATGCATTATCAATTTCTTTTATTTTTTTTATAAGTGTTTCTCCTCTAAGCGCACCGGCTATTTGATAATCCAAAATTACAATATCATAATTATCCTGAAGATTTTTCAATAACTCTAATGCTGCATTACCGTTTGAAACAATATTTTTAAGATGAAGTTTATCCTGATAAAAATTAATAGTGTTTCTTACACGCATAACATCAAACTCTTCATCTTCAATAAGTAAAATATTAATCTTTTTCATATTTTGTAATATAGCTTTATTTATGAATTAACCGGTATAAAAATATCAAATTGACTTCCTTTAGGTTGCAAATTTTGCGCATCAATTGTCCATCCGCATCTTTTACTAATTTCATATGAAATATAACACCCATAACCGCTGTTATTTTCACCCGGTTTTGATGTAATATTTTCAAGAAATAATTTTTTAATTCCTTTCTCATTTTCTTCAAGAAAATTAGGTAGAATTCCATTACCATCATCGCTAACTGTTATTTTAATAATTTTTTTTACTGAATCATATTCCGTCTTTACTGTAATTAATATTTTATTATCATGAGAATGGTCTATACTGTTTTGAATAAGTGGTTCAAAAACTTCCCATACAGCAAATTCATTTATATGGATAATTGGAATTTTTGTATCAAGCTGAAGATTAAATCCAAACATTTCTGATTTGCTTGTTATTCTTAGAAATATATTATCTATTATAAACTCCAAAACTTCATTTATATTAGTTTTAAAAGCAATGTTTCTTAAAGTATTTAATGGAGTTTCAAACCATTTCATATTATAGATTACTCTCGAAACAAAATTTGAATACTTAAGAACCCGGTATTTTACAACATTATTGGATAAACCATTTATTTTTTTTAAGTCTTCTTTAATAAACCCCATCACCTTTTCTGCCTTATGGTGTGCATGATAGATCCTTTTTGTAAAATGAGATTCCTTTTCGTGTTCAATTTGCTCCTTAATATGTTTTTCTCTTTCAATAAAAAACATTTCTTGAACTCTATCTCTTTCTTTAAGAGAGTAAGAAGTTATATAATAAATTACAAGCAGTCCTAATAATATAATTGAAGAATATATAAATGATGATGCATCAAGACTTGAAGTAAATTCATCTGTTAAGAATGAAAAATCGGGTTTGTTTTTCATGTAAAGTGCACCAAGAAATTCTCCCTTAGGTATAAAAGGAACAAATATATTTATAATTTCATTACTTTCAATTTTACTATAAATCTGTTCATTTTTTTTAAAGTTATTGCTTATATCAGAAAATAATTTTAATGCATTAGTATGTGAATAACTTGATTCAATTTCTCCGAAATTATTTGATATAAAATTAAATAATGCTTTCCCGTTATCAATTGCAATTATATCATTATTGTTTCTTATAAAAAACAGACATACCTCTTGAACATTTTTTTGAAGCAGTTGTTGATTAAAAATTATATCAAATGATTGAATAATTCTTCTTTTTTCTTCTACATTATTAAATATTTTTAATGTATAAAAATTATCAACCAAAAGTTCTAAGGAAGTTGATGTTAAGTTTGCTAATCTTTCGGCTGAATCCTGTTGATACCATTTTTGTGTTTTTAAAAGAAAATCATTTAGTGATTTTTTTTGGAAAAAAGATATTAATATTTGTGTAACAATAAGGATTATTAATACGAATATAATATGCTTAAATCCAAATCTATGTGAATTGTGTATGGTAAATATTTTTTTCAATTCAGAAAATTGTCCTGTTTGTTTTTATTAAGTTAGTAGCTTCATTTAATGCTGCCTTTGTAGTAATTTCACCTTTAATTGCTTTTCTGATATAGTAAGAAATAATATCAGATATTCTTGTATAATCTTCTAATTGTGGGCGATGAACTCCGTATTTTTGAATTTCATTTATATAATTAAGCTCAGGAAATTTTTTAAGATAAAGTGTGTCTTCATAAAACTTTTTTAGTGCAGGAAGATATCCGCCTTCTTCATAATGAATTTTTTGTGATTGTTCTGAAATGATAAACTTTAAAAATTTTATAACCTGTTTCCTTTTAGAAGTATATTTTGAGACCATTAAGTTCCATCCCCCTATTGTATAAGCAGGTTTAGTTCCTTCAAAATGAGGCAGGGCAGCTTTTAAAAGATATTTAGTTTTTGAATAATCCTGATAAAGATTTTTATTGTCTTTACTAAAATTAGGCCAACCTCTAAAAAAGATACCATCTTTTTTTAAAAAGTATTCATAGCCATTATTTTCATTAAAATTTATTACTTCAGGTGGACTGATTTTTTCTATCCTAACAAAATTAACTAAGGTAGTTAAAGCTTTTTCGCTTTCTGGTAGAGTTAAATCAAAATTATGTTTACTAAAAAATTTTCTGTTTTGAGATAATACGAGTTCTATATAAGAACAAACCAATCCTTCATAATCTTCTGCAGAAAATATATAAAAGGGATTTTTATAATTCTTGATTTTTTTAGATACATTAATAAATTCTTTCCAAGTGATTGAATTTTTTAATTTAGATTCTATCTTTTTATAATTTAGAAATTTTTTTAATAAATCACTTCTGTAATAAAGTATGCCTATATCAAAATAATATGGGACTGCAACTAAACTTGAATCATTATAAAAACATGAGACAATTGCATCATGTAAAAATTTTTCTCTTTCTGTTTTAGAAAAATATTCACCCAAGGGTAGGCACCATTTTGCAAATCTCTTCACCCAAATTACATCAACTTCCATAATATCCATTCTATCACTTTTACTTCTTAATGAACGTGTAAGAAGTTCTTTTCTATCATTAGTGCTGAATGTTTTAAAAGAAAGATCAATTGGTATTACTTTTATTTTACCGCTATTAATTTTGTTAAATCTATTTATTATTTTTTTATGAGCATGTGATATATTTGCAGCAAAATAAATTTCGTTAACATTTTGTTCTTTATTTATATTTTTATTTAGAGGTATAAAAAAATAAAGCTCAATTATAATTACTGTTATTATAACTAATGTGGCAATTACAAAATAAAAGGCAGATGTGTTTTTATACTTTAAAAAAATATTATTTAATCTACTCATTTAAAATATACCTCAGATTAATATTTATCCTATAAAATTTTTACTATATACTATATTATAAAATTAAAAAGTAATCTATAAAATATCTTATAAAAATTCTTCTTAAATAAACTTTAATTTTCATGTCTTTATTTTTGGTTATTATTTTAGTAACAGTTGTTATTAAATAAATAACATAAAAAAATAAGTAATTTAGGTTTCCTTTCAAATCTTAAATATAACAATATCTTTTTGGTTGGCTCAATAATTGTAAAATCAGTTTTCTATAACTTCTATCTTTTTAACTATTTTCTAAATGTATGAATTTTTCCTGTTCAGTTAAATTGAATTATAATCTATTATCACATTTTTTATTTTAAATAAATTTAAACTAACTAAAATAAATCGGAGGATTTATGTTTAAAACAAATACTATTGCGAATAAATATTTCTTTGTTTTCTTTCTTATGCTGCTTGTTGGCTTTTGTTCAACAACTTTTGCACAAGGAAATATTAAAGGTAAAGTAACTGATTCTAAAGGAAATGGTTTACCTGGAGTTAATATTTTCCTGTTAAATACAACAATAGGAGCTGCTTCTGATTTTGACGGAAACTATCAAATTCAGTCTATTCCATCAGGTACATATACATTAAGGGCAAGTGCCGTTGGTTATAAGACAACAGAATTTAGTATCACAATTAGCGGCATAGAAACTTTAGAACAAAACATTTCATTAGCAGCAGATGTTTTGCAAATGGAAAATGTAGTAGTTACAGGTACTCCGGGTGGTTCAGGTATAAGAAAGAAAGATGCAAGTTTTTCAATAACAACAATCTCCCCACGAGATATGGATAGATTATCACCTCCCAGTACTGCAGCTGCTTTAGATTTAGTACCCGGCGTTTGGTCAGAAAGTTCTGGTGGTGTAGCTGGTGCAAATATTTTTGTAAGAGGCTTACCATCATCAGGTGATGCAC
>PFGS01000249.1:6075-13012 GCA_002783525.1 Ignavibacteriales bacterium CG12_big_fil_rev_8_21_14_0_65_30_8
TAAAGTTAAATATACTACAACAGGCTATAATCAACAAAGAATAGATGCTGTTTTAAGCGGACCTTTTTCTGAAAAATTATATTATATGGTTGGTGGTTATGTAACTACTTCGCCTGGTATAAGAAATGCTGAATTTAATTCTGAAAATGGTGTGCAATTCACTATGCAACTTACTAAAGTTTTTGATAAAGGAGTAATTAATGGTTTTGCCAGATTAACTAATGATCATGGACAATGGATTTTGCCTATGGCATTAGGAACCGGTAACGAACCAGGAACATTTTCTCCTTTAGGTAATGCAACTCGCTTTAGAACATTAAGAATAAATACTCAAGGTGATAGTGTACATTATGATTTTTCAGATGGAAGAGGATGGAAAGGTATTGTAAGTGGATTAAATTTTGATTACCAATTAGGTGGTGGGTGGACAGCTCGTGATAATCTATCATTTACTTCCGGTAATGCCAATACATTGGGATTTGTTCCAAATGGTAGTCCTATGAGAGTAACTGATTTATTAACTAAAATCGGAAAAACCTCAATAAGTACTATTGGTGGAAAAACACTTACTTCAGGTTATGTTCAAAGTTACGGTCATTGGGTAGTTGAAAAACAACTTGAATCTATTACTAACGATATAAGTTTAACAAATCAAGTTAAAAATCATAAAATAACTTTAGGTGCATTTCAATCATTCTGGTCTTCTAAAGATTTTTGGACGCTCGGTAATCACATATTAGTTCAAAATATTACAAATGGTGATGTTATTAAAGATATTTCACCGGATAGTGTTGCAGGAAGTTGGAACTATGGAATTAATGAATCAGGAGATGCAAGAATATTTGCTGTTTATGCAGGCGATTCATGGCAGGCAACAGATAAACTTAGATTTGATTTTGGAGCCCGTTATGATTTTTTTAACTTAAATTTTACATTAGATGCCGGTGCATTTCCAGATGGAACAACAGATAAAATTGCTAATCTGGATGGCAAAAATTGGTCAGGGACCGGAGCTATTAATTATGCTATAAATCAAAATGTTGGAATTTTTGCCCGAGGATCAAAAGGAAATTTATTTCCTATGTTCGATCAAATTAGGGATGGTGATTTATACAACTTAGAAGACGGAGAACAAATTAGAGATGCGGGTGGCAATGTTTTAAGTGTAAATGGATCTGTAAAACCTAATTCATTCAATCAATATGAAGTAGGTGTAAAAATTGATCAAGAATTTTACAGTTTCTTTGTTACAGGTTTCGTTAATACAGTGGAGATTTTTGACGGTGATGTAGGTGCAACAAGAGTAGCAGCACTATTAAAAACAAGAACAATAGGTACAGAAATAGATGCAGGGTTAAATGTTGAAAGGTTTAGATTAAATATTATTGCAACTTTTCAAGATGGAAAAATAACAGAATCTGTCAAAGCTCCAACTACTGTGGATAATAAGATATGGCGCCAGCCAGCAGTACAATTTAGAATAGCACCAAGCTATGATTTTAAGTTTAGTGAAAATGTTTTTGGTTCAATTTATGGTGCGTATAGATTTGTTGGTAAAAGATGGAATGACAGAGATAATTCTTATCAATTGGATTCCTATTCTAAGTTAGATGCTGGTATTAATATAACTACATCAGGTGGTTTAACGTTTAATATAAGCGGGGATAATTTAAATGATTCTCAAGGACTTACTGAGGGAGATCCAAGAGATCCTACATCTACAAATGGTCGCCCAATTCTTGGTCGTTCAGTTAGATTTTCTATCGGGGTTAACTTCTAATTTATTTTTAAAAGAACCTTGCATATCAATATGCGGGGTTCTTTTTAACTAAAATGTTATCTCTATAATCAAATTTTTTACTAATTAACATTAAATAAAGAAATATGAAATCTTTAGGTATTAGGGTTGCATTATACGTTAATTATTTTGTGTTCGCAATCCTTTTAAATACTGTTGGTATAGTTATACTTCAGGTTATTAATGATTATAATGTAAACAGAATTACAGCAGGAAGTCTTGAAGCATATAAAGATTTTTCTATAATGATTTTATCATTTTTTGTTGCTTCGTACATACCTAAATTAGGATATAAAAGATCTATGCTGGGAGGACTTTTTGCTGTTAGTTTAATTAGTATAGTTGTTGCCTTGGTTCATCATTATTGGATTACTCCTTTATTATATATAGTTACAGGGGCAAGTTTTGCTTTTATAAAAGTTTCTGTGTATTCAACAGTAGGGCTTATTACAAAAAGTCAAAAAGAACATACTTCTTTTATGAATATTCTGGAAGGTGTTTTTCAAATAGGATCATTAGTAGGCCCAATTATTTTCAGTTTTATGATAGGTTTTAGTAAATGGACTGATACCTATTGGATAATTGCAATATTAACTTCTTTAGCTTTATTATTAATGTTTTTTACCAATTTAAATGAAGGCAGTATTAAAAGTGATGTTGAAAAAACTAATATATTAAGTATGTTAAGATTGTTAAAAAAATCTGCAGTTTGGTTATTTGTAATTTGTGCTTTTTTATATGTAATGATTGAACAAAGTTTAAATACATGGTTACCTACTTTTAATAAAGAAATTTTTAATTTAACTGAATCTCAAACTGCAGGTTTACTTGCTTTTTATCCTGGTTCCATTGCATTAAGCAGACTTTTAGCCGGTTATTATTCAAAATATATAACTTGGTTGAAAAGTCAATTAATATTACTTTCAGGAGCTTTTATAATAATAGCTACAATTCTCTTTATTACATCAGATTATCAACTAACACAAAGTACAATGTCTAATAATTTTACACCCTTAGCAATAATAATTTTGTTTACCGGATTTTTTATTGGTCCAATTTATCCCACAATTGTGTCAATAATTTTAAACAAGACTGAAAAAGTTAAACAAAGTTCAATGACCGGTTTGATAGTTGTTTTTTCAGCACTAGGTGGTACATCAGGATCTTTAATTATTGGATTTCTTTCTCAAAATTATTCGGTTCATACTGCATTTTATTTCCCTCTAATTCCAATTACATTATTGGGTATGCTATTATTCCCATATAAAAAACTAACTGATAAGTTAGGTTATGAAGCTGTAAAATAATTAAAGTAAAATTTATGAAGGTTTATTTTGATGTTGAAAAAAATCTAAGAGTATTAATTTCTCAGGAAGATACTAATAATGATAAAAAAATAACAATTGAAGATAAAGGGCAAAAAGTTTTTAAACTTATAAGTATTGATAATCATCAATATGAAATTTGCGGAACATATTATCTCTCAATCCTCCTTCAAGAACTATACTTAGCAAAAGAATCGGGGAAAAAAAAAGTAATGTTAACCGATAAGATTTTGTTTCAATCTCCATTAGATCGTGCATCGTATTTAATTAAAAATTATTTTTGGGATGGGTTAACTAGAGCCATAGATGAAAATAATATTGAAAATGCAATTAAAGATTCTAAAATAAAGCAAGATAAAAATTATATTTATGTCCCTTTTACTGATAAACTTGCTTATAAATATTTTAAAAAATTAGAAAGAAAAAAACCCAAGCTAAAATTATCTGTAAAAAAATTACCAGAATTATTAAACGAAAATATTTTTCATAAAATAAATAAACAACCGGGTATTCTTACGCTCGGGTTAAAAAGAAAAACAAAAAAGAAAATTAGTGGAATTCCTTTTGTTGTACCCGGCGGAAGATTTAACGAGATGTATGGTTGGGATAGTTATTTTGAGTCATTAGGTTTAATCATTGATGGAAAAATTAACTTAGCTGTCTCAATGGCAGAAAATTTCTTTTATGAAATTAAACACTATGGAAAAATTCTTAATGCTAATAGAACTTATTATTTGAACCGTTCCCAACCCCCTTTTCTTACTTCTTTAATATTGGATATATATAATTACAAAAAAAAGAAAAATATTACATGGCTTAAAAAGGGATTAAATTATGTTATTAGAGAGTATATAAATGTATGGACGGATTCCAAACATTTAACACCGACCGGTTTAAGCAGGTATTTTGGTTCCGGTAAAGGAATGCCACCGGAAACAGAGCCTGCTCATTTCAATTCAGTTTTAAAACCTTTTGCAAAAAAGTATAATATGCCAATTCATGAATTCAGAAAAAATTATTTAAATAATAAAATTATTGATAATAAGCTTGAAGAATATTTCTTACACGATAGAAGCGTTAGAGAATCTGGACACGATACGAGTTACAGACTAGAAGGCAGAAGCGCATATTTAAATACTGTTGATTTAAATTCTCTCCTTTATAAATATGAAATTGATATTGCCTGGCTTATTAAAGAGGAATTTAATGATAACTTCAATTATTATGGAAAAAAATACAACAGTCTGTTTTGGCTAAATAAAGCAAAGAAAAGAAAAATAATTATAAATAACTTAATGTGGAATAAAAGTACAGGCTTCTTTTTTGATTATAATTTTAAAAAGAAAAAAAGAACCAATTATGAAAGTGCTACAACATTTTATCCTCTTTGGGCAAAATTAGCTTCTAAAAAACAAGCCAAATTAGTTGTTAAAAAAGCTCTACCACTACTTGAAGAATATGGTGGAGTTGCTGCTTCATCAAAACATTCCAGAGGTATAATAAATAAAAATAGACCACAAAAACAGTGGGATTATCCTTTTGGATGGGCCCCACATCAAATTATAATTTGGGTTGGTCTAAAAAATTACGGTTATGAAAAAGAATCTACCAGACTAGCTTATAAATGGTTATATACCATTTTAAGAAACTTTGTTGATTATAATGGAACCATTCCTGAAAAATATAATGTTGTTTCACGTTCGCATAAAGTATTTGCAGAATATGGTAATGTTGGCGTTGACTTTGATTATATTACTAAAGAAGGGTTTGGCTGGATGAATGCTTCATTTAAAGTAGGTTTAACTTATTTAGATGAAAAACTAAAAGAAAATCTTAATAAACTAATCCCGCCTGAATGGATATTTAAATAAATACATATCCATTTAAATATATTTGTTATAATTGTTTGTACCCACGACGTGATTTGAACACGTGACCTACGGTTTAGTCCGTCCCTTCGGGACGAGATCTCGTCCAATGATTTGGCAAAGCCAAATTATTGGACGGAGAAACCTATGTAATAATTTTTTTTAGATAAATCCTTCCTGCTGAAGATTTCAAATATTTTTCTCTTTTCTTTGCTTCAGAAATTGTTGGATATTCTTCTTTATAAATTAATCCCCAAGGTTTATAAGTTCGCGTAAATTTAGATTTGCCTTTATTATGTTCGTCTATTCTTCTGTTTAAGTTATTTGTATAACCTACATATGTTTTATTATGGTTTATACTTTTTAAAACATATACAAAATACATAACATAAATTTTTTGTTTGTACCCACGACGTGATTTGAACACGTGACCTACGGTTTAGGAAACCGTTGCTCTATCCAGCTGAGCTACGTGGGCATAGATTTTTATCTTTCAAATATACTAAATATAGAAATATTAAGGGCACAGAAGTTATGCCCTTTTAAGTTGAACTACACTACTTGTTTATAGGTTAAACCAGTGTGTGAATTTAATTAGGAAGATGTTGTCCGGGTGTAGGTCAAATAAATTGTTAAAAGATTTACCAAATTGAAAATCACCATTATCTTCAGAGCCTGTTCTTGTTTGTGTCCAAACAAAAAATAAAACAGAGCCCGGGCTATATTCCCAACGTAAAACGGCATTTCCTCTAAGCGAACTAAATTTGAAATCTTGTTTTCCAATATTAATTGGTGAAGCAGGTCCTGTTCCATCAGGATCAGCAACATAGTTAGTATTGTCAAAGGTTGAACCGTTTTTTCCATAGACGTTAAAGTCAAAACTTGTTGGTCTTGCAAGCTCTTTATAATTAGTATATTTACCTGTAGATATAAGCGGTTGTACAAATAATTGTAAACTTAAATTTGGTGTGAATGTCCAGTTAAGTCTTATATTAGCCGAAAATGTAGTTTGATTAAGTTCACCAAAAACATACCTGTTTCCATAAGTATTTGTAGCATAAGTGTCAGAATAAGTTCCTATATATTGAGCGTGATCATTGTTCTTACTTAAATTTGGGCCTACGCTTAAATAAATATTTGAAGCAGGTCTGAAAGAAAGATCTGCACCAAGGTTCCAACTATTAGCACCGTCAGTTTGTTTATATAAGAAATAATTTAATCCTGCAGTCCAATTGTTTCTGCTGTCACTATTTAAATTAAAACTCACTTGATAACCTGGTAAATTTATCATTAAAGGTCCACCACGAGTTGCACTATTGTTTACTGTCTCAGGATTATATGCAAAATTCCAATTTATTGAATAATAATTATTGAATCTAATAAATCCAAAATGGAACAGACCATCCCAAATTTTATTACCATCAAAATCATATGATCTGAAAACTGCTCCGCCTAATTCCATATATCTATAAAAATCCTTTGGTTCTTTCCAGGAATATCCACCACCAATGTGTGCATTTAATATATTTGTTCTCCATAGAAATCCAAGATCATTTATATCATATTTAGGTGTAATAAAACCAAATGCTGAATTAAAGAAGAAATTTCCCTTTTGTCTGTTTAAATATATTCTGCCGGCATATCCAGTCATTGATGTAGCATTACTATCTAAACTTTCTGATTGAAAATCGGGTCGTTGGAAATAATGTATATAATTTTGTTGAACATCTAAAATTCTTTTTGAACTTCCATTTATATTTGACATACTTAGCCAGCCTGTTGTTACCCACGTTTTTGATTCGTCCAAGAATGTCCAACCATCAATTCCACCCATAAAAGCTGAGGAGTTTATTTCATCCCGTAATCTGTTGTCGCTGAATGACCTGGTTGCAAGTGTAGACATAAAACCTAAACCTTGCTTACCTTCATTAAATTCTTTCTGTCCT
>PFGS01000191.1 GCA_002783525.1 Ignavibacteriales bacterium CG12_big_fil_rev_8_21_14_0_65_30_8
AAATTTTAATGGTTCAATATAATATTTTTTATCCGGAGCTATACTATTTAAATATTCCAGATCATACTCAAACAAATATACATCTTGAGATATATCAAATTGCTCAAGTATTTTTTTGTCTAACTTTCCTCCTTCTCCTATTTGTTTACCTTTATAATTTTTTTGAAAATAATAATCGTAAAAATTACTTTCATGTGCATTATAGGAATCATTTAAAACATTGTCAAGGAAAATTTTCCTTTCAAAACTATTAAGGAATCCCTTTAATTTATAAAAATCATATTCTTTTTCATTTTCATTCCACTCTTTATTAGATGATTTACCGGTTACCAGAAATAAAAGTTTACTTTTTTCAGTAAAATCATCAAATGTTCTAATGTTTTCATTTGTTTTATTAAAAACATTTCCAATCTCAAAAAGCTGTAAATCCTTTTCTCCAAATTTTATATTCTGAGAAACAACTTTAAGAGCTCCTTGAATTAAAGAAGTTCTTAAATATTCCATATCAAGATTTTGTGGATTTTGAACCACAATGGGGTTCCCTACTACTGCTGCAGTTTCTTTACCTAAAAGAGGATTATTTATCATTTCGTAAAAGCCCAAACTATTGGCTGCATTTCTAATAATATCTGCAAATGTGGTCTCATCAGTTTTTTGATCCAGAGTAATAGAAATTTTAGAAATTGTGGGTATGTTTTCATAGCCATTTATTCTTGCAATTTCTTCTATTACATCAACTTCCCTTTCAATATCGGGTCTAAATGTGGGAATTAATATTGGAAGATTATCATTTTCTTCTTTAATAATTTTTAGTTCTAATGCGGTAAGAATATCTTTGATCTTCTCTTTCCCAATTTCATAACCCAACAATTTTGTAACTCTGGAATAACGAACATTTAATTTTATCGGCTCAATCTTATTTGGATAATTATCAATTATTCCTTCTTCAACTTTTCCACCTGAAACTTCCGCTATAAGCTCAGCAGCTCTTTCTGCAGCAAAATCGGTAATATTAGGATTAGTGCCCCTTTCAAATCTGTAGGATGCATCAGTGCTCAGTTGTAAAGCTTTTGAAGTTTTTCTAATTGAAGATGGATTGAAGTATGCACTCTCAATTAAAATATCTTTTGTTTGTAAATTGATCTCCGAATTCTCTCCTCCCATAACTCCGGCAATAGCAACAGGTTTTTCACCGTCACAAATCATCAATGTATCTTTAGGTAATTTTCTTTCTTTTGAATCTAAAGTCGTAAAAGTTGAAATATCCTTTGTACTTTTTACTACTATCTTTTTCTTTGCTAAATTATCCAGATCAAATGCATGTAAAGGTTGACCAAGTTCGTGCATCACAAAATTTGTTACATCAACAATATTGTTGATCGGTCTCATTCCAATATTATTAATTTTATTTTTTAACCAATCCGGTGATTCTTTTATTTTAACATTCTTAATAATTTTTGCAGAATATCTGGGACAATTAACTTTATCTTCAATTTCCACAGTAGCAGATTTAGAAACATTTTTAGATTTGTTTATTTTCGGAATTTTTAATTCTTTACCAAGCAACGCACAAAGATCTCTTGCAACACCAATATGAGAAAGTGCATCCGGTCTATTAGGAGTAATTGCAATTTCCATTATTACATCATTTAATTTTAAAGCATCACAAATCGGTGTACCTTCTTTTAAAGAATTATCTAAAACCATAATACCACTGTGATCATCACCTAATTTTAATTCATCCTCGCTGCAAATCATTCCACACGATTCAGTTCCGCGAATCTTTGCTTTTTTTAATTTAAAATATCCTTTGGGAATTGTTGAGCCAACCGGTGCAAAAATTATTTTTTGTCCTTTGTCAACATTTGGTGCTCCGCATACAACTTGTAAGTCTTCCTTTCCGTTTGAAACTATGCACAAAGAAAGTCTGTCGGCATTGGGATGTTTTGTTTTTTCTTTTACAAAACCAACAATAAAATCTTTATAAATTTCTTTTTGATCTGTAAAATCTTCAACTTCCAATCCGGACATAGTTAATAAAGAAACTAAATCTTTTGTAGATAAATTTGCAACATCAACATATTCTTTTAACCAATTAAGTGAGATCTTCAAACTTTAAACTCCACAAATTAAAACTGTCTTAAAAATCTATAATCATTTTCAAAGAAAACTCTTATATCTGTAATTCCATACTTAAGCATAGCAATCCTTTCAATTCCCATCCCGAAAGCATAACCAGTATATTTTTCATTATCGTATTCAACATTATCAAACACATTAGGATCTACCATTCCGCAACCCAAAATTTCTAACCAACCTGAATTTTTACAAATTTTACAACCTTTACCCTTACAAATAAAACAAGTTATATCCATTTCAGCACTTGGTTCTGTAAAAGGGAAGAAGCTTGGTCTGAATCTGAATTTTAGATCTTTACCATAAAATTGTTTTGCAAATGAAGCCAATGTTCCTTTTAATTCAGCAAAAGTAACATCAGCATCAACATATAATCCTTCCACTTGATGAAACATACAATAACTTCTGGAACTGACTGCCTCATTTCTGTAAACTCTTCCTGGCATAATAGCCCTTACAGGTGGTTTTTGTTTTACCATTAATCTAATTTGAACAGGTGATGTATGAGTACGCAAAACAAATTCATCAGTTACAAAAAAAGTATCTTGCATATCTCTCGCTGGATGATCGGGTGCAAAATTTAATGCTTCAAAATTATTATAATCTGATTCTAATTCAGGTCCTTCGTGAACTGAGAAACCCATTCCTTTAAATATCGATTTTATTTCATCCAGAGTCTGGGTTAAAATGTGCCTGCTCCCAATATTATAGGCAACACCGGGGAGTGTAAGGTCTAAACTGCTAACACTTGTTTTTTTTAAGTTATTAACTTGAGAGTTAACATTGTCAAATTTTTTCTGAAGCTCTATTTTGAATTCATTTAATAACTTACCCAAAACAGGTTTTTCTTCAGGGGAAGCGTTTTTAAGTAAAGTGAAAAGAGATGGGACTAAACCATTCTTACTGAAGTATTTAACTCTTAATTCTTCAAGTTCT
>PFGS01000199.1 GCA_002783525.1 Ignavibacteriales bacterium CG12_big_fil_rev_8_21_14_0_65_30_8
TATACCTTTTCCGAATTTTGACATATGAAGATACTGAGTAGTGTAAACACTATTATGTTTTATCTTTACAAAATTTCCGTTGAACCGTGCGTAAGTTGCAGTTATCACAATTCCGTCGCCTGTTGAACGAATTGGTGTTCCTGTTGGAGAGACATAGTCTGTACCGAGATGGGCTTTTACTCTATGTTCAATAGGATGATATCGCCTTAAGGAATACCTTGAAGAAATTCTGCTGAATTTCACAGGTGCTTTCAGGAATGCCTTCCTTAGACTCTTTCCGTTTTCATCAAAAAATTCTGATTGATCATCAAACTTAAAATTTATTGCGTAAAATTTTTCATTTCTGTGAAAAAATTCTGCGGCAACAATTTTTTTAATACCTATTAATTTTCCGTCTACAAGTTCTTCTTCAAAAATTACTATATACTTATCACCATCCATTATTCTATAAAAATCAATTTGCCAGGCATAAATTTCAGAAAGCTTTATTACTAATTCAGGAGTAATATTTTGTTCTACTAATGATTCATACAGAGAATTTGTAATAATTCCTGTAACAGACCTCTCTTTAATTTTAATTTCTTTTTTAAATATCTTGGCTGTAAGTGTATCATTAAAATTTAGAACTAAAAAATCTGCAGAAGAAATTTTATACACAAAATAGTTTAATGAATTTGTGCTGTCTTTAGAATAAAATGAATAATAATCATTCCCTAAAATTATTTTTCTAAGATCAAAAATATTTTTAATCTGTAGCTGAGATTGATAAATTTTATCGTATGGCACTCCTAAATTTGATAGAATTTTAGAGAGAGTTTCATTTCGCTTGACGGAGGATATTCTTTTTTCATACAGTAATGTATCAATACCAAATTCTTTGTGAGATATCTCTTTTTTTATATTGTTTTTAGGATTTGTATTTTTGGGAATATCATATGTACTTAAAGATGTTATTATAATAAAAATAATTATTAATAAACTCGAGAGAGTAGTAATTAGAGATTTTTTAGTCATAAATACTATATAAAGAATTGTTAATAAATGAGTTACTAATTTATGTGTAAAATTTTCCTATTGCAATTTATCAGCAATAATTTAGCAAGGAAGTAAATGATCTATTATAAAGTAAATATTAGTCTTAATAAAAATATTGAAAACAAATGGCTGGATTGGATGAATAAGATCCATGTTCCGGAGGTATTAAATACAGGTTATTTTTTAGGACATAAAATTTTAAAAAATATTCAACCTGAAAATGATCAAGATAAAGTTGAATACACAATAATGTATGAATGCGAATCAATAAATAAATATTTGGAATATTCTGTTAAAGCAGCTCCGGAATTACAAAAGAAGCACACAGAATTATTTAAAGGTACATTTACTGCAAACAGGGAAATTTTAGAGGCAATTTAATGGATTCTTTAATTATGACTTGAAGGTTTTATAATTAATTGTTATTTAGAAGTAAATAATAATCTTTATCCAATTAGAAAAATGTTAAAAAAACATAAAATATTATTTCAAATCTCAATAATAGTTATTGTGTCTTTTTTGACTATAACACTTTCATCCTGCCGTGAAAATATAATTACAAATGAAAACTCTCTCGGAAATATAAATGAACCTGTAAAATTTAAAACCCCTGAAAGTTACAGCTTTGAAATTAATGCCTCTAAAATTACTTTTAGTGAAACCGATGAAACTCAGTTAAATATTACAAATGCTGATATTTTTATTTCCGTAAGTGAATATACATCAGGTTTTGTGAGTGTAACTATAATTGGTGATAATTTATTAAACCTCTACACAACAACATTCACTAATAATGGTAGCAGCCCCTCTAAAAAAATTACCAATCATGTACCTGAAAAAATTAAGGTGAATTTTCAAAATTTTTCAGGAAAACTAAAAATTAGGATAAACAGAACAATTTTTTAGTGTTTAATGTTTTACCTTTAAATTAAAATTACTTAATTTGAATTCCAGGATTCATGTTTTCCCAAATTAATTTTAAATAACAATCTCATTAATTAATGCGTACCGATATATTCACTTATAAGAATAAATTATACAATTCTGAAATCTCTTCTTTACCCGATAGAAAAGATATAGATGAAAAATATAAATGGAATTTGGCAGATATTTATAAATCTGATGACGATTGGGAAACTGATTTTAAATGGATAAAAAATAAGATACCTGAATATTCCAAATTTATAGGAACTTTAGCAAAAGATTCTGATTCTTTATTAAAATGTTTAAAATTTGATGAAGAAATAGGAATTAAATTAGAAAGATTACATTTGTATGCAATGCTCAATCACGACGGGGATATGAGCATTACAAAGTATCAAGCAATGGATGATAAGGTAGGGAATTTATTAACCCAGGGTTCTACAGCAGCGTCATTTATCCGCCCAGAATTGATGAAAATACCTGAAGAAAGATTACTTCAAATGATCAATTCAAAAAATGAATTAAAAATATATGAACATTTTGTAAAAAATCTATTAAGATCAAAAGCTCATACTCTAGATGAAAAGCAAGAAATGATTTTGTCTTTAGCCGGTGAAACAGTTCAGGCATCTTACAATACTTTTTCGCTTTTTACAAATGCTGATTTAATTTTTCCAAAGTTGAAAGATGATGAGGGAAAAGAAATAAGCATGTCTCACGGAAGATTTTATGCTGCAATGTATTCCAAAGACAGAAGTTTTAGAGAAAGAGCTTTTAATGCCTATTACGAACCCTATAAAAATTATAAAAATACTTTTTCATCTTTACTGAACGGAAATATTAAATCAAATATTTTCACAGCCAAATCCAGAAAGTACAAATCTGTCCGTGAAGGCTCACTCGATGTAAATAATATTCCTGTTTCAGTTTATGATAATTTGATTGAAACCGCCAATGCAAATTTAACACCTTTGCATAAATGGGCTTCATTAAAGAAAAGATTATTAAATTTAAAAGAATTAAAACCGTATGATTTATATGTTTCGCTTTTCAGTGAGAATAAATCAAAGACATATACATTTGAAGAATCGCAAGAAATAGTT
>PFGS01000223.1 GCA_002783525.1 Ignavibacteriales bacterium CG12_big_fil_rev_8_21_14_0_65_30_8
TAAATGCTGTTGAGCGTAGCGAAACAGCATTTATCTAAATCAGCTTATTAACCATTTACACAAAATTCTTTACACTACTAAAAACATTGGTAAATGAGTTCCAAATAAAGGGAAAATATAATGTTACTTTCAATGCTGGTAGTCTTACAAGTGGTGTATATATCTATAAGATTAATGCAGGAAACTTTACTGATACTAAAAAATTGGTTTTAATAAAATACAAATTTATTATCTTGCTAGTATAACTCCCCAAAGAAACAAATAATTAAAATATTTTCCATTTAATTATAACCTGTAAGCAATTGTTTTATAAACTTTTAATTTTATTTCAAGATAAATAACCGTATATTTACCAAATATTTTCTTAATGATTTAATGTATGCAGATATTTTACGATTTAGATAAGATTGAAAGGGACGAAAATACAGTAATTACACTGGGTACATTTGACGGAATACATTTAGGGCACAAAAAAACACTTGAAAAATTTGTTGAAAAGGCAAAAGGGATTAACGGAAGAAATTTACTTGTTACATTTTCTCCGCATCCAAGAAGTGTTTTAGTTAAAGAAAAAAATGTAAGACTTTTAAGTACATTAAATGAAAAAATCCCGATTTTGGAATCGCTCGGCGTTCTTAATTTATTGATTATAAACTTCACTAAAGAGTTTTCTCAAAAAACATCTTACGAATTCGTAAAAGAATATTTTGTTGACAAGATCGGTGTAAAGGAAATTGTAATTGGCTATGACCATCATTTTGGGAAAGGAAGAGACGGAAATTTTGAAGCATTAAGTAAAATGGGAAAAGAATTCGGTTTTGATGTTTCGATGGTTGAAGCCGTTAGTGTTGATTACATTACAGTAAGCAGTACAAAAATCAGGAATGCTCTTTCAGAGGGTGATATTTCTTTAGCTAATAAATTACTCGGAAGAAGATATTCATTCAGCGGAGTGGTTGTTGAAGGAGATAAAAGAGGTAGAGAGCTTGGTTTTCCTACAGCAAATATAGAAGATTTTGGTGATGATAAATTTTTACCTGCAATAGGAATTTATCTTGTTGATATAATTGTTGAAGGTAAAAATTATTTCGGTTTAATGAGTATTGGAAGAAGACCCACTTTTTACGAATCCGGAGATGTAACTACAGAAGTTTATATATTAGATTTTTCAAAAGATATTTACGGACAGAAAGTAACTGTAAATATAATTGAAAGAATTAGAGATGAAGAAAAATTCTATACAGTTGAAGCATTGATAGATCAAATAAAGGATGATGAACTGAAGGGAAGAGAAATTATTAAAAAATTAAATTAATTAACACCGGTTAACTCTGGTGTTATATCGTACAATAAATAAAGGAAAGATAAAATGACAAACGAACAAAAACTTGAATTAATCAAGAAATATGGAGCGAATGAAAAAGACTCCGGAAAAACAGAAGTTCAAATTGCTTTGCTTACGCATAGAATTAATGAACTGACCTCTCATTTTGAGGAACATAAAAAAGATCACCACTCGAGAAGAGGACTTTTAATGATGGTTGGTAAAAGAAGAAGATTATTAGACTATCTGAAAAGAAAAGACATAGAAAGATACAGAACCATTATTAAAGAATTGAATATTAGAAAGTAAAAGGAAAAAATTAATGATTATAACGAAAGAAGTAGAAATAGGCGGAAAGAAATTATCAATAGAAACAGGTCGTTTTGCAAAACAAGCAAACGGTTCTGTTATGGTTAGATACGGAGACACAATGGTTTTGGTAACTGCAGTTGCTGCAGATGAACCAAGAGAAGGACTTGATTATTTCCCGCTGCAAGTTGAATACAGAGAAAAAACATCTGCTGCAGGTAAATTTCCAGGCGGATTTATTAAAAGAGAAGGAAGACCTTCCGAAAAAGAAATATTAAGTGCAAGACTGATCGACAGACCAATCAGACCGATGTTCCCAAGCAGTTTTGTAAATGAAACACAAATAGTTGCTTCAGTATTATCACACGATGGTGAAAATGATGCAGATGTTTTAGGAGCTCTTGGTGCATCTGCAGCATTATGTATCTCTAATATTCCGTTTAACGGACCGGTTGCTGAGGTTAGAATAGGAAGAATAAATGGAGAATTTGTTGTAAATCCAAAACATCAACAATTACTTGAAAGTGATATTGAATTAGTTGTTGCCGGAACAGCAGATTCAATTATGATGGTTGAGGGTGAATCAAAAGAAGTTGATGAATCGGAACTTTTGGATGCTCTTAAATTTGCACAAGCAGAAATTAAAAAATTGGTTGATGTTCAACTTGAATTACAAAAAGAAGTGAACACAACTAAAAGAGAAGTTATTGAAAACACATCCGATGAAAATTTAAAAAATGAAGTATATCAATTAGCTGAAGAAAAGTATAAAGAAATAGTTTATTCAGTCCTCACTAAAGATGAAAGAAGTGCAAAGAATAAAGAGTTAACGGTTTCTGTTTTAGAAGCCTTAGCAGAAAAATATCCTGAGAATGAATTAGATATAAAAAATATTTTACACGATCTTGAAAAAGATTTAATGCGTGAAAGAATTTTAAAAGAAGGAATAAGATTAGACGGAAGAAACACTCAACAAGTAAGGCCTATAACTATAGAACTTGGTGTACTTGCTAGAACTCACGGTTCCGCATTATTTACAAGAGGAGAAACACAAAGTTTAACATCACTTACATTAGGCAGCAAAAGTGATGAACAAAATGTTGACGGTTTATTTGAATCTTACTCGAAAAAATTTGTACTTCATTATAATTTTCCTCCGTTTAGTGTCGGTGAAGTAGGAAGAATGACCGGTGTTGGAAGACGAGAGATTGGCCACGGCAATTTAGCTGAAAGAGCATTAAAAATAATGATTCCGGATGAAGACAAATTTCCATATGCTATGAGACTTATCTCTGATATTTTGGAATCAAATGGATCTTCATCAATGGCGTCTGTTTGTGCAGGTTCATTAGCTTTAATGGACGGAGGAGTTCCAATTAAAAAAGCTGTTGCAGGT
>PFGS01000151.1:0-2695 GCA_002783525.1 Ignavibacteriales bacterium CG12_big_fil_rev_8_21_14_0_65_30_8
TGTTCTGTTACCGATTACATCTGTTCCGTCTTTAATTGCTGCAATTCTTCTAATGTCTAAACGAAGCGATGCATAAAATTTTAATGCATTACCACCTGTTGTGGTTTCCGGACTTCCAAACATTACTCCTATTTTACTTCTTAACTGGTTAATAAAAATTAGTGAAGTCTTTGATTTTGAAATTGCTCCGGTTAATTTCCTTAGAGCCTGTGACATAAGTCTTGCCTGAACAGCCATAGTTGCATCACCCATTTCACCTTCAATTTCAGAACGAGGAACCAGTGCTGCCACTGAATCTATTACAATTACATCTAATGCATTACTGCGAACTAGTGTATCAGTTATCTCAAGAGCCTGCTCACCAAAATCAGGTTGAGAAATTAAAAGGTTTGGTGTATCAACACCCAATCTTTTTGCATAATTTACATCAAGGGCATGTTCGGCATCAATAAAAGCTGCCAATCCTCCTAATTTTTGTGCTTCTGCAATAATATGCAGGCAAAGAGTAGTTTTACCACTTGATTCAGGTCCGTATATTTCAGTTACTCTTCCTCTTGGTACACCACCGATTCCTAAAGCAAAATCTAAGGACAGAGCACCTGTAGGTATCGATTCAATGTTATTTATTACCCCGTCACCTAATTTCATAATTGCGCCTTTGCCATAAGTTTTTTCAATATTGGCAATAGCATCATTTATTATTTTTATTTTTTGTTCTCTATCAGCACTCATCTTTCCTCCGGTTCAATTTATTTTATATATTTTTAAATCTTTATATACAGATCCTTTAGGTTGTAATTTACTCTCAATTAAAGCAATTTCATTTGCTGAAAATTTGATTTCAGGTAATTTATAATTAACAAATGAATCTACAAATTTTTGTGGTAAATTTTGTTTAATCCTTAATAAAGTAATATGCGGTTTAAATTTTCTATGATCTCTTGGTATAGAAAATTTTTCTAGAGAATTATTAATTTCTTCAACAATTTTGAATAATTCAGGATCTGTTTTAATGCCTAACCACAATATTTTGGGCTCTCTATCCCTAAAAAAAAATCCAAATTTATTGAGACTGCAATTTAGTATTTTATAATTAGATATAAAGCTTAAACTATCAATAATATTTTTTATGTCATATTTTTCAACATCACCAATAAATTTTAGCGTAATATGTAACTTATTTGTTGGTTCCCACTTATAAATTTGATGTTCAGGATAAACCCCCTTACACATTATAAAAATCTCTTCTTGTATATTTTTAGGAATTTTTAATGCTATAAAAATTCTTACCATAATTATAAAATATAAATTTCTTATCTATACTAATTAATTTAGATACAAATCTCTAATCAAATATTTAGAAGAATGAATCTATGGTTGTATGGATTATAATATACTTTTAAATAATCATACATCCATTCAATCATACAATCCTTGAAATTATTCAATACCTAATATATACCTTCTAATTAATTCCAAAGCAGCCTGAGTTGTTCTGTGTTTGTTTATTATTCTATCTTCACCAAATACAAATTTTTTAGCAGTGGAGGTCTTATCGTCACAAAAGCCTATGTAAACTAAACCGACTGGTTTATCCGTTGTTGCACCTGTTGGTCCCATAATACCGGTGATTGATAGTCCTATATTTGTTTTACTTATATTTCGCACACCTTCAGCCATTTGTATTGCAACTTCCTCACTTACTGCCCCAAACTTTTCTAAAGTTTGTTTCTTTACTTTTAATATTTCGATCTTAGAGGAATTTCCGTAAGAAATTATACCTCTCTCAAAATATTTGCTTGCACCGGGTACGTTAGTCAGTAAGTTGGATAAAAGCCCACCGGTACATGATTCAGCTAAAGAGATAGTTAGTTCTCTTTCCGTAAGCAGTCTTCCCACTACTTCTTCCAAAGTTTCTTCTGTTCTAGAATAGATATATCTGCCAACTTTGCCTCTGATTTTTTGTTCTATTTCAAGAAGTTTATTTTTTGCTAAAATTTCTGTTTCTGCTTTAACTGTTATTCGCATTTTTACACCAAATTGATTTGGTAAAAAAGCTAATTTGGCACCATCCAGTAGTTCTTTCAGATTTCCTAATCTTTTATATAAAAGTGATTCCGGTATGCCTGTGGTCAATAAATTACTTCTTAATGAATATGATTTTATTTCACCTACTTTTTCTTTTAATTTTGGAATTAAAAATGATTCCATCATATAATTCATTTCAGCAGGTACACCCGGTAAAACAACAAATACTTTATCATCTTTTTCAATATAAAATCCCGGTGCAGTACCGAGTATGTTTCTAATTGGTGTTGCTATTTTAGGTACAAGAGCTTGGCATTCATTTATTTTATCAATTTTTCTGCCGCGTTTTTCAAAAATTTTCTTTACATCGTCAAGCACTTCCTGATCTTCAACAAGTTCTGTGTTAAAAAATTTAACAACACATTGTCGGGTTACATCATCGTGTGTTGGACCTAATCCCCCTGTTACAATAATCAGATCATTTTTATCCCAGCAATCTTTAAATTCATTAATTATTTCCGTTTCATCATCAGCAACTATAGATGCTTTTTTAACGAAGATTTGAATATCAACGAGTTTATTGCCAATATCAGCAGCATTTGAATTGAGTGTTTGTCCAATTAAAATCTCATCCCCAATTGTAATTATATGTGCATTCATAATATTT
>PFGS01000151.1:2710-3027 GCA_002783525.1 Ignavibacteriales bacterium CG12_big_fil_rev_8_21_14_0_65_30_8
TGGATAAAATCACTTTATTAAAAAATATATTATAAGATTCATTGTAAATAATGAATAAAGTCCGCCTACTATATCATCACTCATAATTCCAATTCCGCCTTCAATCTCTTCAATTTTTCTCATTGGATAAGGTTTAATTATATCAAAAGCTCTCCAAACAAAAAAAGCGACAGCAGAGATAAGTAAAGTCTTTGGAAGAAATAAAAGAGTAACCCACATTCCCACTATTTCATCAATCGTACATTGTCCCGGATCTTTACCATATACTGTTTCAAATTTTGAACCTAAAAAGATTCCATAAAAGGTAAAAATAATAA
>PFGS01000173.1 GCA_002783525.1 Ignavibacteriales bacterium CG12_big_fil_rev_8_21_14_0_65_30_8
CGGTGCGGGAAAACATTTAAATAATTTGGGTGTTATTTTTGTTGAGTATCTGAATGGACAAAAAGCCAGAATAAAATTAATGCTTGCTTTGGGTAAAACAAAAAACAAGAAAAAATTAAAGAAATTATTTGCAAGGTCTTAAAATTAATAATGCCAGATTTCTTCTAATTCAACTTTTTTTACTTCTTTAACCGGAGCACTTAAAAACAGTTCTGCAATTTCCTTAAACTTTTTAGGAATATCTGTTACAAAAAAATCAACAAAACCTAATGAACTTGAATGGCTGAGCAATCCAATTCTATTAATTTCATCTCTGACCAATTCTGCAGCGGCAATTCCCGAATCAATTAATTTTACATTTTCCCCAATAACTTTTTGTATCACTTTTGTTAAGATTGGATAATGTGTACAACCAAGAATTAATGTGTCAATTTCTTTTTTCTTTAATACTTTTAAATACTCTTCCGCTATTTCATAAGTAGCTTTGTGTTCTACCCAGCCTTCTTCTGCCAAAGGTACAAACAAAGGACAGGCTTTTTCAAATACTTTTAATTTTTTGTCCACTTTTTTTAATGCTTTTGAATATGCTTTATTATCAATTGTGGCTCTGGTACCAATTATTCCTATCTTTTTATTTTTTGTTGATCTTAACGCAAACTCAGTGCCGGGTTCAATCATTCCAATAATTGGAATATCATACTTTTGTTTTAAGGATTTTATTGCTATTGAAGAAGCGGTATTGCAGGCAACAACAATTGCTTTTACATTTTTAGTTTTTAAAAAAGCTGCATCTTGCAAAGAATATTCTATCACAGTAGAATTTGATTTAGAACCATAGGGCACGCGCGCAGTATCTCCAAAGTAAACTATGTTTTCATTGGGTAAGGTTGAAGCTAATCTTTTAACTACAGTTAACCCTCCAATACCTGAATCAAAAACACCAATGGGTCTTCCTCTGTCAATAAAATTCAATTTATTTCCTCTATAGAATTTATTAATTCTGATTTAAGAAAATCATAATCATTAAATGAAACTTTTTTACCCTCTCTGTTCAAAACATAAAACGAGTCAACAATATCATCCCCTCTTGTAGATATTTTTGCAAAGTATATTATTAGTCCGAGTTGATTTATTTTATTTGTTACTTGAAATAGAAATCCTAATCTGTCAGGTGAAAAAATATCTAGTATGGTATATTTGTCATGTTTTTCAAAATCTATTTGAATCTTACCACTTCTTTTAAATAATTTTTTTTCAATCCGCCACCATTTTGTTTTTAATTTTTCAATTTCATTATCTAAGATTAAGAATCCTGTAATTACATCTCTCAAATTATTTTTTATTGTTTGATATTTGTTAACACTTACTTTTTTGTGTGTTCTAAAATCAGATACATTAAAAGTATCAATCACAATTCCATCTTTCCTAGTGAATATCTTTGCGTCGTGAATATTAAGATCATTTATTAACATAACACCACAAAGTTTTGAAAGAAGTGAAGGAAAATCTTTTGTTATAATAGTAACATTTGTAAAATTACCAACGTTATTAAATAAAACAGATAATTTTTCGCCTCTTTCTATTTCAACTATGTGTTCTGCAATTTCTTCTTCTGAAAAATGATGTGCATAAGCAATATCATTAATTGATTCAATATGATCCTGAACATGAGTTTCCGTTAATTCAGGGGAATGCTTGCTTATTTCCTTAGGAATCACATAAGTATTGGAGACTAAAAAATCTTCTCCGGAAATTTTGTTTTCAAGCATTGTTTTTATTTTGCTAAAGAGTTCTGAAAGTAGATCACTTTTCCAGGATGTCCAAATAACTGAATTTACAGATGCAAGGTCTGCATAAGTTACTAAATACAACAATTTCAATTCTTCAAAAGTATTAAAGTTTGCTCCAAACTTGTCCAGAGTTTCGGCATCATTCAAATTTCTTCTGAATGCAACCTGTTCCATTAATAAATGATTTCTAACCAAAAAAGCAACCAAACTGATTTTGTGCTCTTCATAACCCAGTCTATGCATAATTGTTGCGCTCATTTCGGCGCCTAAAATTTCATGACCGGCAATATTTATTGATTTAGCTATATCGTGAAACAACATTGCAAGGTATAAAACATCTTTATTTTTTATACAGTTATAAATTTTAGCAGGAGCTGAGTCCTGATCTTTTAATTTTTCTAAATTTTTAATTGTCATTATGGTATGTTCATCAGTTGTGTAACAATGATAAACTCCATGCTGCATAAAACCTATTATATCTTTAAACTCAGGCATAAAAGCACCAAGTACGCCAAGTTCATTCATTGCAGATAATGTACCGCCGACATTTTTGGAAAGTTTTAATATCTCTCTAAAAAACACAGAAGATTCCGCTTCCATTTTATCTGAGTATTCTATCTTTTCTACTAATTCTACAATGTCTGATCTTAAACTTTCATCAAAATGCGCAGTGTGTAAACCCCTGTAATAAAAGGCTCTCATTACATCTGATAATTCTAATTTCAATTTAGGGTTATGAGATATTACTCTTCCATTTAAAATAAAATGATCGTCTAAAAGAATATTTAAAGTCTCAGGCCTTGCAGGAAGAATTTCTTCTTCAAATTTTTTCCTCATAGATTTAGTAAAACGGTAAATTACATTTGAAGCTTCAAAATATTTTTGCATAAATGAGGCAAGAGCTTTTGGATTATTGTGCAAGTGTTTTGCAATTTTTTTCTGATGTCTGAATTCAAATCTGTCGGTCTTTTGGTCTTCGAAAAGATGTAAAAGATTTCTTATATAAATTATAAGTTTATAACTTTCTAACAATCTTTTGCATTCATCCGTAGTTGTTAAATTGTTTTTTTTTAATTCTTCAATAAAATTTTCTGCTTGAGTTATTTCATTCTGTTTGTGCAGCATAGATTTTGAATAAAGTATATACATCCATTCCACTGTCTGAAAATCTCTTAAACCACCGGCTGACATTTTTACATTTGGTTCAATTACTTTCGGGGAATCACCAAATTTTTCATACCGTTCAAAAATATCATTAATTAATTCAGTTAAAAGTTTTGCTTTTACAGGTTTTGTAATTGATTTAAATAATCTCTCTTTCCATTCATTATAAATTTTTTCAGAACCCAACAAATGCCTTGTTTCAAAAAATTGAGTGAAAACATGCAGATCATTTTTTAAAAATTTTTTTATATCCGAATAAACTCTTACGGTATGCGATACTTCTATTCCATTATCCCAAAATAGCTGAACCAGATTTGTAATATCTTTTTCATTTTCTTTTATTGAATCTGTTATAAAAATCAGATCTATATCTGAAAAAGGAGACAGTTCTCTTCTGCTAAAACTCCCTGCTGATGTTAAAGAAAATTTATATCTCTTCTTCCCTGCAATATTTCTAATATAGTCTTCAACAAGTAGACTATACTCCAAAGAAAATTTTAAAGAGTCCTTTTGCTTTAAAACTTTTTTAAAAAGTTTTATTCTTTCTTTTAAAAAATTTTCTTTATGTTGTTCTAAAACTGTCATATTTAATTTTGTTCTTTAAAGTATTCGGCTTCAATTGTTGAAGCTATACCGCCGCGAACATTAAAGTCGGCAATTACAAGCATATATCTGGGTTTGGTCACTTTTACCAGATCATCAAGAATTTTATTTGTTACATTTTCAAAATAGATACCGTCATTGCGGTAAGAGTTTAAATAAAGTTTTAATGATTTCAATTCAACACATAATTTATCCGGAATGTATTCAATAGTAATGGTTGCAAAATCAGGCTGCCCGGTTTTGGGACAGACAGAAGTGAATTCCGGTGCTTCATGAATTACTGTATATTCTCTATCGGGATGAGTGTTATCAAAAACTTCTAATAATTTTAATTTTTCTTCCATTTTATTCCTTCTTATTAATATTCAGGTCTTATTTTATATTTTATTGGATCTTCTTTACCGGCTTGTATGAAACCTCTTAATCTTAAAGCACAGCTGTCACAAACCCCGCAGGCTTCATTTTCATTTTGATAGCAAGACCAAGTAAGCTGAAGCGGAGCTTTTAATTCGTATCCTTTTAATACAATATCCTTTTTTGACATATGAATTATTGGAGTAATAATTTTTATTTTAGTCTCCGGTCTTGTCCCATTATTAACAGCTTTTTCAAAGGATTCAAAAAATACCGGTCTGCAATCGGGATAACCTGATGAATCCTCATAAACAGCACCTATAAAAACTGCTTCTGCTCCAATAACTTCTGCCCAGCTTACGCAGACAGATAAAATATTTGCATTACGAAAAGGAACATACGAAGAAGGAATCTGCCTCTCGGCAGACAAGCTGCTCTTATTTTTCAGATCAGCTTTGGCAACTTTAATTTTTTTATCAGTAAGAGAAGAACCGCCAATTTTGTTAAAATGTGTAAAATCAATTACAAGTTTTTTTTCAATACCGTAAAAATCAGCTATATCGTGAAATGCTTTCAGTTCTCTTTCTTGAGTTCTTTGTCCATAATTTATATGTATTAAAGCAAGATCAAATTTTTGTGAAGCAATGGCAGCAGTTACGCAGCTATCCATTCCCCCGCTTAAAGCAACAACTGCTGTTTTCTTGTTTTCCATATATAAATTTTTTCTGTAAAAATACGGAAAACAAGGGATAGTATAAAATTATATAGTAAAACAGCTATAAAGATTCCCTACAACTTATTGTAAAAGATCATGACTAAAACTATTACAAAGCTAACTGCAGAAGAAATAAGAAAAGGAATTTCAGCACCCAATTGATCCCACAAAACTCCTGCTAAAAAAGAGCCCAACATAATGGCCAGACTTGAACACATTGTAAGCAGACCAATTGCAGTTCCTCTGAGCTCATCCGGGATAAGATCAGAAACCCAGGCTTTTACAATTCCCTCTGTTGAAGCGGAATAAATACCGTAGAATGCAAAGAGTATCCAAAGCAAATAAACGCTGTCGAGTTTTGCAAATCCTAAATACACCAATGAAAAAACAAAAAGTCCTGTTACAAATATTTTCTTTTTTCCGTACTTATCAGATAGTTTGCCCAATGGATAAGAAAAACCGGCATAAACAATATTAAAAAAAACATATCCCAATATTGCCAAGGTAGAAGAACCCGAAATAGATTTTGACTTTAATATTAAAAACACATCACTGCTGTTTACCAAAGAAAAAACTGTGATTAAAACTAAAAGAACTTTAAAATCTGATGAAGCTGAATTCCAGAATTCAGAATATTTATTTTTACCTTTTTTGGTATCTGATGTAAAATTATCTTTTACAAGAAAAGTAAATGTTACTGCTATTAATGAAGGAATAAAAGCAATTAAAAATATCAGCTGATAATTATTGTCATAAAAGTGTAACAATGCCAATGCAAGCAACGGACCAAGCGCAGCACCAAGTGTATCCATCCCCCTGTGAAAACCAAAGATAGCTCCTGTATTTCCTTTTGCATAACTTGCCAGCAGTGCATCTCTCGGTGCAGTTCGCATTCCTTTTCCAATTCTGTCACTTATTCTTGATCCGATAACTGCTGAAATATTTGGAAAAATTCCCGGTATAGGTTTAGAAAAAGCAGAAAGAGCATAACCAATTTTTACAAACAATGCTCTCTTTTTAATTTTATCTGATAATGCACCAAAGTAGCCTTTCAGAAATCCGGCAATTATTTCTGCAGCACCTTCCAATGCACCAACGACCGACATTGACGCACCCAAAATTGATGTCAAAAAAATTGGTGTGATCGGGTAAAGCATTTCACTGGCTATATCAGTGAAAAGACTTACATAAGAAAGCAGCTTTACAGGTTTTGGTATTTTTTTATTTGACATATTTTAAATTTAGTCAGATATATTATTTAAACAAATTAATTTACTTTTTTTGATAGAACCATCACTTGTTTGTAAATTGCATAACACAAACTAAACAATTGATAATTAAGAGGATAAAATGCGCAGAAGAATTATTGCCGGTAATTGGAAAATGCACAATAACATTAGCGAATCTCAAAATCTTGTATCTAAACTAGTTTCCGGTTTAACTAATCAAAATTTAATTAGAGAAGTTATAATCTGTCCGCCTTTTACATCACTGTGTGAAATAAGCAATCTATTAAAAGACACAAAAGTAGAACTTGGCGCGCAGAACATGCACTTTGAAGAAAAAGGTGCTTTTACCGGTGAGATATCTTCAGATATGTTAAAAAGTGTAGGTTGTAAATATGTAATTCTCGGACATTCAGAAAGAAGAACAATATTTGGTGAAACAGACGAACTGATAAGTAAAAAAATTAAGAAAGCACTTACTTCAGATTTAACTCCAATTTTTTGCATTGGGGAATCATTGGAACAAAGAGAGAACGGAACAACAAATGATGTAATAAAAAGACAAGTGCTCGAAGGAATAAAAGATCTTACAGAAGAAGAAGTAAACAAAATAATAATTGCTTACGAACCGATTTGGGCGATAGGTACAGGAAAAACTGCAACACCGGAGCAGGCACAAGAAGTTCATAAATTTATAAGATCAATTTTAACAGAAACTTTCTCTGAAACAGTTTCCGAAAAAATTCCAATCTTATACGGTGGAAGCGTAAAACCAAATAATGCAGAAGATCTGCTTGCAAAAGAAGATATTGACGGAGCCTTGGTGGGTGGTGCCTGCCTGGAAGCCGAATCATTTATAAGCATAATTAAGGCTTAAAAACAAAAATTCATTATGTTTATGGGGTAAATCTCATTGATTTACCTTCACTTCTTTGGTATATTTATAGGATTAATTTATACCACTTTAGGCTTAAAAATTGCAGAAAAGATATATCTATTTCATCATTTCACTTTTTACATTTTGCTTAATAACTATCTCTCCCATTTTGCATGGACAAATAATATTTAAAGAAATTCCACAGCATAAGCTTCAAGATAACAGCACGGATATTTTTGGTATTTCACAAACAAGAAGAATAATTGATCTAAACGGAAGTTGGACTGTTAAAAATGCAGAGAGTGATTCAAATCCATTAACAATTTCTATCCCCTCTATATTTGAAGGCTCGGGCAAATTTATTTTTGAAAGAAAATTTTCTTTGAATGAAAATGAGATTAATGGGCATACCTTAATTCTGCATTTTTTAGGTATTAATTATTCGGCAGAATTATCTTTAAATGACAATATTATTTACAGACATTTAGGCGGTACATTCCCATTTTCTTTTGAACTGCCAAAAGACCTGCTAAAAAGTGGAAATAATAATGTTTTAAAGGTCATCTTAAAATATGATCTATCGGATGAAACAATCCCATTTAAGCAAAGAGTTTATTACCCAAAAAGTTTTGGCGGAATTTTTAGAGACGTATTTATTAAAGTTCAACCAAATAATTATTTAGATGATATTACTTTTACAACAATTGCTGATTCAAAAGCTCAATCCGTTCAACTTAATTTTAATGCAAAATTCTTTAACAATGATACTTCATCACAAAGTAATTATTCTGTTAAGATCAATTTAAATTCCAGTGATGGGAAACAAAACATTGATATTCCTTTTACAAATTTTACTTACGAGAAAAATTCTATTTCAATTATAAGCAATACATTTAGCCTTTCTTCTCCAGTATTATGGTCACCGTATATACCGGCCTATTACAATGTAACTATACAACTTATAAATAATAAAATAATTGTTGATGAACTAAAGCAAAAAGTTGCTGTTATATCGCTTACATCTGAAAAAAATAAAATCGAATTAAATAAAAATCCGTTACTTCTGAAAGGTGTAACCTATATCCCTTCTTATGATGATAATAGCGAATTTGAAAATTATGAAGCAATGGAAAGTGATATAAAAATAATTAAAGAAACGGGATTTAATTCAGTTAGATTTTCAAAATTTATTCCTCATCCATATTTAATTGAACTATGTATGAAATATGGTTTGCTCGCTTTTATTGAACTACCAATAAATAATATTCCGTCTCACTTTGCAGGTAATTTTAATTATACATCAAAAGCTGAAAATTATTTAAGAGCATATTTAGGAGAATACAAACGCTTTAATAATATTATCGGGTTTGGTCTGGGCGGAGGATATTTATCTAAAGATAAAAGCCAAATCTCTTTTTTATCTAAACTTGCAAGTATAGTTAAAAGTGAATCAAGTTTTTTAACCTATGCTTCCTTTTCAAATATAGATATCAAACCTATTGAAAATTTAGATCTTTACGGAATAGAACTATTTAATAATACTTTTGAAGATAATACCGATGCATTGAATGAACTCTATAAAAATATTAACAACGGAAATGTTTTTATTAGTGAAGCAACATACACTGTAAATTCAGGACATAACAACGGGTATGCTAATCCTTTTACTTATGAATCTCAGGCAAAATATTTTAATGATCTGATCGTATCATATAAAAAGCCAAATAATTTGGGTTACTTTATTAATACTATGTTTGACTACTCCGGAGATTATTCATCTTTGAGTTCGGGTTTTTCTAAAAATAATTTATATAATATTGGTCTGATCTCAATTGATAGAAAAACTAAATCAATGGCTTACAATGTTGTTTATTCAAAATTTAATAATACCGAAAGAGTAACAATTCCAATCGGTAACAAAACAGATCAAGCACCAATGTTGTTTATAGTTTTCGGACTTTTACTTGCACTTGGCATGGGTATATTGGTAAACTCAGGCAAAAAATTTAGAGAAGATTCCTCAAGAGCATTATTAAGGCCATATAACTTTTTTGCTGATGTTAGAGACCTAAGAATGATTTCAGGTTTTCACACAGGGCTTCTTGCATTTATCTTAGCCGGTACAACATCATTAGTATTGAGTAATTTACTTTTTTACTTTAAGACAGATTATATGTTTGAAAAATTGTTGGTCTTTTTTGGTAACCCGCAAATAATTAAAGACGTTAGTTATTTAGCATGGAATCCGATGATGTCAATTATTTGGTTAACTATTTTATCAGCAGCTATTTTTATTCTATTGATGGGAATTATTAAGTTATATTCTTTTGCAATTAAAACAAGGGTATTTTTTTCAAGCATTTACTTTACCGTGATCTGGTCATTTTTACCTTTTGCATTAATGATACCATTAGGAATAGTATTATTCAGAATATTAAATGCAGATATTTCGAATTTAAACACGTATATCTTTGCTTTGATAATTCTGTTTTTTATTTGGGCAATACATAGACTTTTGAAAGGAATTTATGTTATTTTTGATTTAAATTCGAGCAAGGTATATTTTTACAGTATATTAACATTTTTAGTAGTTTTGGGTGGATTTTTGCTATACTATCAATTAAAATATTCACTTTTTTATTTTTTAGCCTTATTATTTAATTAAAAAAATTGCATTTATCAAAATTAGAAATATTTGGTTTTAAGTCTTTTGCACAAAAAACCGTAATTAATTTTAATGCCGGAGTTACCTCAATAGTGGGTCCAAACGGTTGTGGTAAAACAAATATTGTCGATGCAATAAGATGGTGCCTTGGTGAACAAAAAAGCGGTGCTTTAAGAAGCGATAAAATGGAAAATGTTATTTTCAACGGTACTTCTAATAAAAAACCGATGGGAATGGCAGAAGTTTCATTAACAATTCAAAATGATAAAGGAATTTTACCAACCGAATACTCAGAAGTAACTATCTCTCGTAGAATTTTTAGATCCGGCGAAAGCGAATACCTCCTAAATAAAAACATCTGCAGATTAAAAGACATAACCAATCTTTTTATGGATACCGGTATTGGTACCAATGCTTATTCTGTAATAGAATTAAAAATGGTAGAAACCATTTTAAGCAATAAAGCAGATGAAAGAAGAACAATGTTTGAAGAAGCGGCTGGAGTTAATAAATATAAACTTCGCAGAAGACTCGCACTTAAAAAATTAGATGAAGTAAAAGTAGATCTTTCAAGAGTTAATGATATTGTAACAGAAGTAGAGAAGAAAGTTAATTCACTGGGAAGACAAGCTAAAAAAGCTGAAAGATATACAAACATATCTGCAACTCTAAGAGAACTTGAAATAGATTTTGCAGAAAGAGAGCTAAGCCTTTTTTCAAAACAAAAGGAAGACATTTCAAATAGAAAAGAATCTAATTTCAAACAGAAACTTAATCTGGAATCTGAAATTTCTAAACTTACAGACGAATTAAAAGGTGTTAAATCTTCACTTCACGAAATTGAAAATAATTTACAAGAAAAAAGAGATGAGATAACTTCAGTAACTGAAAAAATTTATAACAGCCAAAAACAATTATCGGTAGCTGAAGGAAGACGAAACTCATTAGAAGATAACATTGATAAATACCACCAGGAACTTGAAGAATTAAATCACCAGGTAAGAGATACAGATAATTTTATTGAAGAGAGCAAAAAGAAAGTAGAAGATTTTTCAAATCAGATATTAGAGAAACAAGAAGAAAATAATAATTCTGAAAGTGTTGTAAACTCTGCAAAAGAAGAACTTGAAAACAAAAGAAAAATATTAAATGTAAAAAATGATTCTTTACTTGAAAAGTTTAAGGAACTTACAAATAAAGAAAACGACCTGTCAAATATTGAAAAAACTCTTGCTGAAAAAAATAAAATTATTTCTGAGCGAGATAATAAAATATGGAGCCTAACAAATAAAATAGCTAAGACTGTCGGATTTATTGAACAGTTACAAAATGAAAAAGATCTTGCTCAAAAAAATCTGGAAGAGGCTGAATCTGACTATTTAAAAGAGCAGGAAAGAAAAAACGATTTAGAAAATGAACTGAATAAACTAAAAGACGAAGAACTTAACAGAAAAAGTTTGATCAATTCAATGAAGGATAAAATAACATTTATTCAAAGTTTAATTGATAATCTTGATGGTGTTTCTAAAGGTACAAAAGCTCTTATAAGTGATAATGAATGGACAAAAAAAGAGAAAAGATTGCTTGCTCAGGTTGGAACTTCAAATGAAAAATACAGATTAGCTATAGATGCTGCTTTAAGAAATAATTTAAATAATATTTTAATAGACTCTGTTTCTGAACTTAAAAATGCAATCAATTATTTGAAGAGTAATTCTGCAGGTCGTGCAGCTTTTTATTTGAGTGATGGTGAACATTCCAGTAAAAACAATTTATGGACTAAACTAAATAATTTTACAAATAATAGAAAAATTAAAAAAATTCAAAACGAGCAGGGCTTTATAGGCTGGTCTAAAGACTACATTGAAACTGAAAGAAAATGGAAAGGACTGTTCAATAGAATTCTAAATAATGTAGCTATTGTAGATTCTCTCGATAACATGATCAGGCTGTCAACAAAATATTCCGGATTTAGTTTTTCTACATTGGAGGGAGATTTTATTGACAACTCAGGTTTGGTTGAAAGCGGCAGTTCTACACAAGCAGACAATAGCTTGTTTGGCAGAATGCAGCTGCTTGAAGATCTAAAGAAAGATTTTCCGGCTGAAGAAAAGAAATTATTTGAAATTAGTAACAAGGTTGAAGAAACAGAAAACGAATTAAATTCAATTGATCTAAAAATCCTATCTGACAAAGGAAAAATCCTTGTAAACGATCTGGCAAATGTTGATAAACAAATTTCTCAATTCGAATTTGAAAAGTCAAAAGCAGATGATGAAATAGAAGCTGCAAGAAAAGAAATTCAAAAAACAGCACAAATTTCTAATAAGCTGGATGAAGAAAAAACTGAGCTTCAAAGTCAAATTGATCTTCTTAAAGAGAATAAAAATGCTGAAGATGAAGCTAAACAATTATTAGAAAATGAATTTAAGGAAAGCGAAGAAAAACTTAATGAATCCTTAAAAAATCAAAATAAAATTAGAATAGAATTAGAAAAACTTTTAGCTGAAAGGAAAAATGTTGATAATGCTATTGACAGGGCATATAATACATTAAAAAATCTTGACAACAGTATTAACAAACGAGAAGAAGATATCAATTCAGCAACAAATGAAAAAGCAAGTCTTTTTAATGTGATTGAAGACAGTCAAAGAGAAGCTGAAGAAAATGAAATAATAAAAACTAAATTTCAGGAAGAAGAATCTCAAATAAATTCTAAGTACAAATCAATTCAATCTGTAATTAATGAAAAAGAAAATAAAATAGATGAGTTAAGAAAAGAAAGAGAGATTTTAACTGATGAAATTCATAAATCTGATTTAAGATTAAGTGAAATTGAAATGAAGATTGATAATCTTAAAGAACATATCAAGGAAAATTATTCATTGACATTAGTTAAAAAAGAATTTGATGATCTGGATACTTTTAATTTTAATGAAAGAGAAAATGAAGTATTGGAATTAAAACAAAAAATTAAACTTTTAGGACCTATAAATCTTTTGGCTTATTCAGAATATGAAGAAGAAAAGGAAAGATTTGATTTTCTGTCTAAGCAGCGCAATGATTTAATAGAATCAGAAAAAGATATTATTAAAACAATAGAAGAAATTAATAACACTGCCAAACATTTATTCTCAGAAACATTTGAAAAAATAAGAACAAACTTTATCAAAATTTTTGGTTCATTGTTTAACCCCGGTGACGAAGCTGATCTAAAGATTGATGAAAGTGAAGATCCTTTAGAAGCTAAAATAGAGATCATTGCAAAACCAAGAGGCAAAAGACCAACATCAATTGAACTTCTTTCAGGTGGAGAAAAAACCTTAACTGCCATAGCGCTTTTATTTTCAATCTATCTGGTAAAACCAAGCCCGTTTTGTATTCTTGATGAAATTGATGCGCCGCTTGACGATGCTAATATAGACA
>PFGS01000174.1:0-1194 GCA_002783525.1 Ignavibacteriales bacterium CG12_big_fil_rev_8_21_14_0_65_30_8
AAATGTAATTCCTGTTGTAAAACAAATTGATACACTTGCCGCAGAATTCCCGGCACAAACAAATTATTTATACCTCACATATCATGGTAAAGAAAATGATATTCCGCTTAAAGATGAAAATCAAATTTTTGTGCTTGGAAGCGGCTCCTACAGAATTGGTTCTTCAGTTGAATTTGACTGGTGCTGTGTTAATGCTGTTATTACACTGAACAAACTCAATTATAAAACAATAATGATAAATTATAATCCCGAAACTGTAAGTACGGATTATGATATCTGTGATAAATTATATTTTGAAGAACTTTCTTTTGAAAGAATATTAGATATCTACGATAAAGAAATGCCTAAAGGTGTAATAATATCTATGGGAGGACAGATACCAAATAATCTTGCTATGAAATTGCACAATGTAGACATACCAATTTTAGGTACTTCACCCGACGATATTGACAACGCAGAAAACAGAAACAAGTTCTCTAAAATTTTAGACAACTTAAAAGTTAATCAACCTGATTGGAAAGAATTAACAAGTTTAAGTAAAGCCAAAGAATTTGCAAAGAGAGTAGGATATCCAGTGCTTATCAGACCGAGCTATGTATTAAGCGGTGCTGCAATGAGCATTGTTATTAACGATAAACATCTTGAAAAGTTTTTGAAAAAAGCTGCTGAGATAAGCAGAGAACATCCTGTGGTAATAAGTAAATTTATTTTAGATGCTAAAGAAATTGATGTGGATGCGGTTGCTGAAAACGGTAAATTATTTTGTTATGCTATTTCTGAACATGTTGAAAATGCGGGAGTCCATTCAGGTGATGCAACAATAGTTCTACCACCTCAAAGAACTTATTTGGAAACAATGCGGAGAGTAAAAATTGTTACAAAAGAAATTGCCGAAGCATTAAAGATAACAGGTCCGTTTAATATTCAGTTTATAGCTAAAGACAATGAAGTAAAAGTAATTGAATGCAATCTAAGAGCATCCCGCAGTTTTCCTTTTGTTTCTAAAGTTTTAAAAGTAAATTTTATTGATATTGCGACAAAACTAATGCTCGGTGAAAAGGTACCTAAAATAAGTAAATCATCATTTGATGTTGATTATGTTGGAGTAAAAGCTTCACAGTTTTCTTTTTCAAGATTGAAAGGATCGGACCCGGTTGTTGGTGTTGAAATGGCTTCAACAGGAGAAGTAGCTTG
>PFGS01000174.1:1242-2855 GCA_002783525.1 Ignavibacteriales bacterium CG12_big_fil_rev_8_21_14_0_65_30_8
CGGTTTAAGCATACCTAAAAAAGGAGTAATGCTCTCTACAGGAAACTTAAAACAAAAAGCACTTTTACTTCCAGTGATAAAAAAATTATATTCAATGGGATTAAAATTCTATGCTACAAAAGGAACTGCAGATTTTCTTAAAGCAAACGGAATGCAGGCAACAATTCTTCACTGGCCTTTAGAAAAGAAAGAACCAAATGTACTAACTTATCTAAACGAAGGTAAAATTGATCTTGTAATAAATATTCCAAAAGGAACAGACTTAAAAGAAATTAAAAGTGATTATTTAATACGCAGAAAATCCATTGATTTAAATATTAATTTAATAAATAATGTTCAGGTTGCTGACAGATTTGTAAAAGCACTTTCCCGTTATAAAGAAGATGACCTGCCTGTAAAAAGTTGGGATGAGTATAATTAGATAATTCTATTTACTTTGGGATTTATCACAAAGATTATAAGGGCAAATTAAAACTCTGGATCGGTTTATAAAAACTTATTTTAATAAATACTTAATCACTTCATCCAAATAAGTGTGAAATTTTTGTGGAAGGTTTTTATACTTTGATTTGAATTTTCTTTTGATGTCTTCTAATTCACTTAATCCTGAATCCTTAATATCTGTTTTTAAGTTTTCCAAAAATAAATTTAATTTACTTTTAACCGCTTCAATAGATTCTTTATCTTCTAAACCTGATATTTTATTTACAGTCTCTTCTATATTAAAATTATTTTCTACATAACACTTAAAACAACAGCCTCTAAAATTTTCAGCGACAACTGTTCTGTTTACATCTCCCAATTCTTTAGCAGTATCAGAAATTGATGAATATGAAAATTGTTTTTCTCTTAATGATTCTATTACTAATTCATCAAAACTTATTTTTACTGCTTTAACCATTTCGGCTGGAAGATCTGATAATTGTATCAAATTTCTATTTGAAGATTTAGCAAATATTACTGCTCTCTTAAGAATACCTTGTAATTCTCTTATATTACCTTTCCAATTATTTTCAATCAATGCATTTGCTGCTGCGCCGGATAATTTTATCCCATCTGATTCTTTTAATAAATAATCATTAGCAATTGGAAGTATATCTTCCTTCCTTTTTTGAAGAGAAGGAATTGAAATTTGAATAACATTTAATCTGTAAAACAGATCTTCTCTGAATTTCTTTTCTTTAACTAATTTTTCTAAATCTTTATTTGTTGCAGCAATAATTCTCACATCGGTATGACTTGTAGAAGAGGAGCCAACTTTTTCGTAATCTCCTGATTGAATAACGCGCAATAATTTTACTTGAAAACTCTCATTTATTTCACCAATCTCATCTAAAAAAATTGTTCCTTTGTCTGCTAATTCGAACCTACCTTTTTTATCAGCCACAGCCCCTGTAAAAGCTCCTTTTACATGTCCGAATAATTCACTCTCAAGTAAAGAATCAGAAAGAGCCCCGCAGTTTACGGCTACAAAATTATTTTTACTTCTTTTACTCAAATTATGAATTGCATTTGCAATAAGCTCTTTACCTGTTCCACTATCCCCCAAAATTAAAACATTGGCATTTTCAGGGGCTATTTTTTTAATCAAATTTACAATGTTATTTATTGCT
>PFGS01000224.1 GCA_002783525.1 Ignavibacteriales bacterium CG12_big_fil_rev_8_21_14_0_65_30_8
TAATTACTAAGGAAGATTACAGCAGGATACCTGAATTTGACGCTTTATTCATAAGAGAAACAACGTCAGTAAACCATCATACTTATCGCTTTTCAAGAAGAGCTTACACAGAAGGACTAATTGTAATTGATGATCCTTACTCTATTTTGAGATGCGCAAATAAAGTTTATCTGGCAGAAATGCTAACTAATGCAAATATCCCTACCCCTAAAACTGCAATTTTTCATAAAGACAATAAAGATCTTTCTACTAAAGACTTATCTTTCCCTATTGTTTTAAAACCACCTGATGGTTCTTTTTCTCAAGGTATGGTAAAAGCAGAAAATCAAAAAGAATTTGAACAAGGAATAAAAAAGATATTTGAATCATCAGATTTAATAATTGCACAAGAGTTTACTTATTCTAATTTCGATTGGCGTGTGGGAGTTCTGGATGGAAGACCATTGTTTGTCTGCCAATATTTTATGGCTAAAGATCATTGGCAGATATATGATTGGAAAAAACAAGGGAATAACAAATATGGAAATACGAAATCTATTCCTGTTTACCATGCCCCTAAAAAAGTTATCTCCACTGCTTTAAGAGCAGCCAATATAATTGGTAAAGGATTGTATGGTGTT
This sequence comes from Ignavibacteriales bacterium CG12_big_fil_rev_8_21_14_0_65_30_8, assembly GCA_002783525.1. Taxonomy (GTDB): domain Bacteria; phylum Bacteroidota; class Ignavibacteria; order Ignavibacteriales; family Ignavibacteriaceae. The sequence goes on from PFGS01000224.1 coordinate 621, forward strand.
GACATTAAAGAAATAAATGAAAAACCACTAGTGATAGAGGTAAATGATAATCCTAATATTGATACTGGAATTGAAGATCAAATTATGGGTGAACATTTATATTATGAAATAATGAGGGTGTTTAAAGAAAGAATTGAAAATTCCAGAAAAGAAAGAGAACTAAATATATGACCTCCCTTCTTCCTATTTTTCAAGGTTATGGTGTTGAACTTGAGTACATGATTGTAGATAAGCAAACATTAAAAGTTAAGCCCATTTGTGATGAGATAATTAAAAAGATTGAAGGAACTTATACATCAGATACTGAATTTAAGAATATTGGTTGGTCAAATGAATTGGTTTTGCATGTAATTGAATTAAAAACACCTGTACCTGTAAAATCTTTAATTGGATTGGAAAACGATTTTCTTAGAAGTATATCAAAAATAAATTGCATTTTAAAAGAATATAATTCTATACTTTTACCAAGTGCCTCTCATCCTTTTATGGATCCTTTTACAGAGACAAAACTTTGGCCACACGAACATAATGCTGTATACGAATCTTACGACAGAATATTTGGATGTAAAGGCCACGGCTGGGCAAACTTACAAAGCGTTCACTTAAATTTACCTTTTGCAAATGATGAAGAATTTGGCAGACTTCATTCTGCAATTAGACTTTTGTTGCCAATAATTCCGGCATTAACCGCAAGCTCTCCAATATTAGACGGTAAATTAACCGGATATAAAGATATAAGATTGTCAGTTTATCAAAACAATCAAATGAAAATTCCTATAATAGCAGGTGACATAATACCTGAAAGAGCATTTACAAGATCTGAATATGAAGAAATAATTTTTAAAAATATCTTTAAGGCAATTGCACCTTTTGATACAGAAAATATTCTCCAATTTGAGTGGCTGAACTCTAGGGGCGTAATTGCAAGATTTGACAGAAATGCTTTTGAGATAAGGATAATAGATATTCAGGAGGCTCCTATTGTAGATGTTGCAATTGTATTCGTTATCGTAGAAATATTAAAGAATCTGGTAAATGAAAAGTGGATAAGTTTTGAGGAACAAAAATTATGGTCAGAAAAAAAACTAGGTTTAATTTATCAAAGTATAATTAAAGATGCCGAATCAACAACAATAGAAGACTTAGATTACCTAAAAATATTTGGTATAAACGAAAAAACAACTGCAAATAATTTATGGAAAAATTTAGTTGAAACTGTTGATTTTACCGGATACGACAATTATAAAAATATAATTGATAATATTTTAGTAAAAGGTACACTCTCAACAAGGATAATCAACAAATTGATTAACAATTTTTCTAAAGAAAATATTATCTCTGTTTACAAAATGCTGTCGCACTCTTTAGCCGAAAATAAATTTTTTTAATAGAGAATTGCATGAAAATCCTACTTACCTGTGAACACGCAGGAAACAGAATACCAATAAAGTATAAAAAATATTTTAATAATTCTAACAAATTATTAAACTCACACCGAGGTTATGACATTGGTGCTTATAAATTATTTAAAAAATTATCTCCCCTTTCTGATTTTTCAAAGCACACACTAATCTCAAGATTATTAATTGATTACAATCGCTCCCTGGATAATAAAAATCTATTTTCAGAATTAACAAAGAATCTGTCTAAAGAAATCAAAGAAGAAATAATTAATAATTATTACATGCCTTACAGATCAGAAGTTGAAAAATTTATAATTTCTAATTTTAGTAAAGAAAAAATATTGCATCTATCCATTCACTCTTTTACACCTGTATTAAATGGAAAGAAAAGAGATTGTGATATAGGAATTTTATTTAATCCAAACAGCAATTTTGAAAAAACTATAGCGATAAATTTCCGAAATGTTTTAAAGCACAGCTATCCTAATTATAAAGTGAAATTTAACTTTCCATATAAAGGCACTTCAGACGGTTTTACAACATATCTGCGGGAAAAATATCCTTATAATAAATATGCTGGTATAGAGTTAGAAGTGAATCAAAAATTATTTAAAAATAAAGAAGTGATAAATAAAATAATTTTATCGGT
>PFGS01000011.1:0-12647 GCA_002783525.1 Ignavibacteriales bacterium CG12_big_fil_rev_8_21_14_0_65_30_8
CGGAAAATTAACATTGAATGCACCGGCACTTACTGTAAATACTTTATATGGAAGCGGTGTGAATCCTGCAGTAAATACTATCCAAAAATTATATTGATTGTAAAGCTCCTGTACTCTGAAAAATATTTCTTGTGTAAATCCAGGGAAATTAGAAAAGAAAAAAGTTGCAAGAGAAGAAAATTCATTATTTGGTGTCCACCATAAATAGTGTCCAATTAAATAACCTAAAACTGCTCCACTGATTGAACCAACTGTACATATCAAAGCAAATTTAAACGCTTTTTTTTGAGACCCTAATACTAGTGCAATTAATAAAGCATCGGGAGGAATTGGGAAAAAAGACGATTCAGCAAAAGCTAAAATAAATAGTACAGCAGCTCCGTAGGGGGTTTCAGCCCAGTACAGAACCCAATCATATAATTTTCTTAAATATCTCATCTAAATAATTTTGTTAATATTAAGCAAAAACATAATGATTTTTTATCGGATAAAGAATAACTTTAATTATTAGATATTTAACAAATATTAAATATGTTCTCAAAAAAACATTTTATTAATTGGTTCTCATTATTATTTATAATTTCAACTATAATTATAATTGCATTTAATTTTCAATTAATAAAATCCCACCCAATTTTAATAATAAACAATTTATTTGGTGCTGTATTATTAATAGTTGTCTATTATATTTCAGATAAATTTCTTAACTCAGATAAATTTGACTTATTTATTGTTTCATTAACATTTATTTTCGGCTTTATTTCTTATTTCTCATTCTTTCCGTTGATCTATTACATTATTTTTTTACTATTCTTTTTTAGAAATAATATTTTAAGATTCTTGATCTTTATATCTGTTACTGTTGCTTTCTTTTTCTTAATTCAGAAATTTATGTTAGACATTATAAATTTTGAAATTTTTTATTGGGATTTTTCTGTAATCTGGATAATTGCCTTATATCTATTATCACTTTACACGGGATGGTTGGTCTCTGATATGCAAGAAGTTTATTTTGGCAGCGGTATAATTATTTTTTTGTGGTCAGTAATTTTTTGGATAACTAATTATACTTTTGGTGAAATTTCAGTAATATCCCTTCTTACATCAATTCCTTTCTTTTTTTTCTCAATTAGGAAATATAAAGTTGATAAATTTTTAGGAAAGGTTTATAAAAATTTATAAACTGTAGAGACGCCATATATAGAGACTCTACTATATGTTTAACTCATCAAAGAAGCAATACAAGCTGTGTAAACAATATCATCAACGCTGCAGCCTCTGCTAAGATCAAAGAATGGTTTATTTAGTCCTTGCACTATAGGACCAACAGCTGTAGCTCCTCCTAATCTTTCGGTTATTTTATAAGCAATATTTCCTGCATTCAGATCGGGGAAAATAAATACATTAGCTCTGCCTGCAACATTGCTTCCAGGTGCTTTTCTTTTACCAATTGAATCTATGATCGCTGCATCAAATTGAAGTTCTCCGTCAATATTTAACTCAGGTTTTTTCTTTTTTACAATTGATAATGAATTTAACACTTTATCTATACTTTCATGCTTAGCGCTTCCCTTAGTTGAAAAAGAAAGCATTGCAACATTGGGTTCTTCGCCAACTAATTTTTTAAAATTGTTAGATGTTGAAATTGCTATATCAGCCAGTTGATTTTCATCAGGATCGGGAACAACTGCACAATCTGCAAAACTGTAATTAAAATTTGGTAGTATCATCAAGAAAAAACTTGAGACAACAGATATTTCCGGTTTCATTCCTACACATTGTATACCTGCCCGTAAGACATCCCCGGTTGAAGCTAATGATCCGGCAACACTACCATCAGCCATTCCTTCTTTTATCATCATAGCGGCAAAAAACAAATTGTTTTTTACAGTTTCTCTTGCCTCTTCAATTGTAATACCTTTTTTCTTTCTAAGATTAAAATAAATATTGGCAAAGTCACTGAACTTATCTGCTGTTTTGGGGTTTATAATTCTAATTCCATTTAATTTTAAATTTAACTTTTCGGCATCTGTTCTAATTTTATTTTCATCTCCCAAAGTAATTATTGAAGCCAAATTATCATTCAATAATTTATCGGCAGCTTTTAACACTCTTTCGTCATCTGACTCAGGTAGAATTATGGTTTTTTTATTTTGCGAAGATTTTATCTTTATATTTTCTAGAAGAGGTAGTTCCATTTTAAACTCCTAATATCCTTATATTTATAAATTAAAATTACAAAATTTGAGAGATACTTATAAGATTTTCTTCTCTTATAATTTTTGATAAAAACATTATTTGATGAAACTTATACAAGCCAATAAATAAAGGCTTTTTCGTTGATTAATTAAATAAAAAACAATACATTCACATTTCTTATTTTTGATGATAGAAGAAAAACTTAATAAGATTAAAGAAAACATATTTGATATATGTTCTAAATCAAACAGAGATCCTGCTCAAATAAAAATTATTGCTGTCTCTAAAAATTTTGGTATTAGACATATTCAAGAAGCTTTGGCTGCTGGACAAATTGATTTCGGAGAAAACAGACCCCAGGAATTAGACGGAAAGTCAAAATTAATAAACGAAAATATTTGCTGGCACTTTATCGGTAATCTTCAAAAGAACAAAGTTAAATATGTTGTTAGAACAGCTGAGTTTATTCACTCTGTTAATTCATTAGCGCTGGCAGAGGAAATAAACAAACGGGCTGAAAAGTCAGAGAAAATTCAAAAAATTTTAGTTGAGATAAATACTTCCGGAGAAGAAACAAAACAAGGGTTATCAAAAGATTCTGAAATTGATAATATAATTTATAAAATTAGTGAATTGAAGAACCTTAAACTTATCGGATTGATGACTATGGCACCCTATACTGAAGATGAAAATAAAATCAGAAAAAGTTTTATTTTTTTGCGTATGTTAAAAGATAAATTTGTCCAAAATGGTGTAGAACTAAAACATTTATCTATGGGAATGTCATCAGATTATAAAATTGCAATTGAAGAAGGAGCAACAATGATAAGAATAGGTTCAGCTATTTTTGGAGAAAGAGATTATACAAAAAGTTGGAGAGAATTATGAAAATCTCACCGCTAAATATAAAAAGACAAGAATTCAGTAAAGCCATTAGGGGTTTTGATACTGACGAGGTAGAAGCTTTTCTTGCAAAACTTGCTGATGAATTTGAAAATCTTCAAAGAGTAAATGATACTTTGACAAAAGAATTGGAAAATGCACGAGAAAAACTTGCTGAGTTTAGACGCATTGAAAAAAACCTACAGGATACTTTGCTAAGAGCACAGGAATCATCTTCAAAGTCAATTGAATCAACAAAAAGGCAATCAACTTTAATGATAAAAGAAGCTGAAGTAAAAGCCTCTCAGATTTTAGAAAAAGCCAGAGAAGATGCAAATGAAATTAGAACTGCTGTTCTGCATCTTAGAGATGAAAGGGATTTAATTGTTTCTAAATTAAAATCAATAATACATTCACAAGCTCAATTGGTTGAACTAAAATTAACCAGTGGTGAAGAAGAAACAGATGCTGAACAATTCAGTTTTGAAAGCAAAGAAAAACTAAAAGTAGATATTGATGATATTGTTAAAAAATTATTATAAATATGAGTGAATTAATTTCTAATATACAAGAGACGCTTAAAGTAATAAGAGAATATACAAAGGATGAATACTCTGTAGGGATAATATTGGGTACAGGCCTTGGAGGTTTAGTAAAAGAAATAAAAATTGAACATCAAATTGATTACTCAAAGCTTCCCCACTTACCTTTATCAACAGTTGAATCGCACAAAGGAAAACTTATTTTTGGAACTCTTGGTGATAAAAAAGTTGTAGCAATGCAAGGACGCTTTCATTACTATGAAGGTTATTCAATGCAGCAAATAACTTATCCTGTAAGAGTTATGAAATTTCTTGGTGTTAAAACTTTATTGGTTTCAAATGCCTGTGGCGGTATGAATCCTGTTTATCAACGCGGTGATATAATGCTGATGGTTGATCACATTAACTTTTTAGGCGACAATCCTTTAATTGGTAAAAATGAAGATGAATTAGGGCCAAGATTTCCGGATATGAGTGAACCATATGATAATGAATTGATTTCTCTTGCTGAAGAAGTAGCACTTAAAAATAAAATAAAAGTACAAAAAGGTGTTTATATTGCTGTCCCCGGTCCTAATTTGGAAACAAAAGCTGAATACAGGTTTTTACGTGCAACTGGTGCAGATGTAGTAGGAATGTCCACAATTCCTGAAAATATTGTTGCAAATCATATGGGAATTAAAGTGTTGGGAATTAGCATTATAACAGATGAATGTTTCCCGGATTCTTTACAACCTGTAAATGTTAAGGAAATAATAGCCACTGCTCAAATAGCTGAACCAAAAATGACATTAATAATGAGTGAAGTAATAAAAAAATTATGAAAAATTTAAAAGTTCCTTTATATCATTTTTTAATACCAATACTTTTGGCTTTGTTGATGTTCGGATCAAATTTTTTAAACACAAACATATTTGATTTTGGCACCAATGCTTTTGCTGTATGGTTTATTATGCTTCTATTATGTTTTGCCTGCGGATGGTATATGGACAGAACACTTAATTGGGTTTTCGGTGGAAAAGTGATTTTTGCAACTATTGTATCGGCTACATTTATTAGTCTGATTGTGGTTGTTACATTCAGAGAATATTTCTTTAACAGTCAAACTGTTGTAGAAGATTTGATAATGTATACCCTTAGAAATATTACTCTTGGTGCGGTTTCATTTTTCGGTCTTGCCGTAGGAGAGATATTAATTTTAGAAAAAAATTATGCAATTGTTTCAGAAAAATTAGAATTGTTCGAAAAAGTTTTAAAAGATTCAAACAAAGAAGCAGAATTAAAAATTAAAGAAGCAGAATTAAAAGCTGAAAAAATTATACATGCTTCAGAAATGGAAGCAAAAGAAGTTTTGATGAAAAAAGAAAGAATTCAAAAAGAGTTAAAAGATTTTATTCAGATCGAAAAAGAATTAATAAGAAAATACGAAAACCTCTAGTAGTACAAATAAATACAGATCAAAATGTTTACACAAAATTTAGATAAAATTAATTACCCTGAAATAGAAAATAAAATATTAGAGTTTTGGGAGAAAAATAAAATTTTTGAGAAAAGTGTTTCTTCAAAGGATGAATCAAAACCTTTCACTTTTTACGAAGGACCTCCGACTGCTAACGGTAAACCTGGAATTCACCACGTTATTTCCAGAACTTTAAAAGATCTTGTCTGCAGATATAAAACAATGCAGGGTTATAAAGTAAACAGAAAAGCAGGTTGGGATACACATGGTCTGCCGGTTGAAATTGAAGTTGAAAAATCATTAGGTATAAAACATAAAAGTGAGATCCCAGAATTTGGAGTAGAAAAATATAATAAAGCCTGCAGAGACTCCGTTTTTACTTATAAGGACCTTTGGGAAAAAATGACAACCCGTATGGGTTATTGGATAGACCTTGATGATGCTTATATAACATTTACAAATAATTATATAGAATCTGTTTGGTGGGCATTAAAAACTTTATTTGATAAAGGATTAATTTATAAAGATTATAAAATTGTTCCTCAAGATCCACATTCTGAAACAGTTCTTTCTTCACACGAATTAGCCCTTGGTTACAGAGATACAAAAGATCCTTCAGTTTATGTGTTATTTAAAATTAAAAACTCTGACGAATATTTTCTTGTATGGACAACAACACCCTGGACTCTTATCTCTAATGTTGCACTAGCTGTTGGTGAAGATATAGATTATGTAAAAATAAAAACAGAAGACAAAAAAATAATTCTTGCTAAAGAAAGACTTGGCGTACTAAAAGGTGAATATGAAATTCTTGAAGAGATAAAAGGAAGTAAGCTAAAGAATACAGAATACGAACAACTATTTGATTACCTAAGCGTTGATAAAAAAGCTTTTTATGTTTTAACCGGTGATTTTGTTAGCACAGAAGATGGATCAGGAATTGTACACATTGCTCCTGCATTTGGCGTTGATGATTATGAATTAAGTAAAGAATTTGATCTGCCAATGCTTCAGCCTGTTACAAGAGCCGGGCTTTTTACGAACGATATAAAAGATTTTGCAGGACAATTTGTAAAAGATGCTGATCCTGGAATTATCAACAAACTAAAAGAAGAAGGAAAACTTTATAAAAAAGAAACAATTACTCACTCATACCCTTTTAGCTGGAGAAATGATACAGTACCAATAATCTATTATGCTAGAGAATCCTGGTTTATAAGAACTACTCAGCTTGCCAAAAGAATGGTAGAGTTAAATAAAACTATTAATTGGCATCCACCTGAAGTAGGTGAAGGAAGATTTGGTAACTGGCTTGAAGAAAATAAAGATTGGGCTTTATCTAGAGATAGATTTTGGGCAACACCTCTTCCAATTTGGGTAAATGAAAATGGTGATTCGTTTGCTGTCGGTAGTATAGAAGAATTAAAGGAAGGATTCATTGAAGAAAACGGAAAAAGAACAAAGGTAAGTGAACTAAAAGATATTGATCTGCATAAACCGTTTGTTGATAATATTCTTTTTGAAAAAGACGGTAAAATTTTTAAAAGAACACCTGAAGTAATTGATGTATGGTTTGATTCAGGTTCTATGCCTTTTGCTCAATATCATTATCCATTTGAAAATAAAGAATTATTTGAAAAGACATCTTTTCCTTCTGATTATATATGTGAAGGTGTAGACCAGACACGCGGATGGTTTTATACTATGCATGCAATCTCAACAATGTTATTCGACAGTGTTGCTTATAAAAACATCATTGTAAATGAATTGATATTAGACAAAACCGGAATGAAAATGTCCAAATCAAAAGGCAATACTGTAGATCCTTTTATGCTTTTTGATAAATACGGTGCTGACACAACTCGTTGGTATTTAACGGTTACAAGTCCGCCCTGGAGAACAACTTTATTTGATGAAGACGGACTGAAAGAAGTTCAAAGAAAATTTTTTGGAACCTTGTTAAATATATATTCATTCTTTGCATTGTATGCCAACATAGATAAATTCAATTATTCAGAAGAAAAAATTACATTTGAAAAAAGACCTGAAATTGACAGATGGATTCTCTCAAAGCTGGGTTCAATTATAATTGAATATAACAAGAACATGGACGGTTATAATTTAACAAAAGCCGCCAGGTTAGTTTCTGACTTTACAATAGATCAGCTTTCCAATTGGTATATACGCCGCTGCAGAAGAAGATTTTGGAAATCTGAAATGAATGAAAATAAATTATCTGCTTATCAAACTTTATATGAATGCTTGATCACAATTATTAAAATGGCTGCTCCATTTATACCTTTTATAACTGAAGAACTTTATCTTAATTTAAATTCTGTTACCAAAAAAGAAAATTTTGAATCTATTCATTTATCACATATTCCTAAACCTGAATATTCAAACAAAGAATTAGAAGACAAAATGGAAATTGCTCAGCAGGTAGTTTATCTAACCAGAGCAATGAGAGCAAAAGCCAATTTAAAAGTAAGACAACCACTTGAAAAAATAATGGTAGTTGTTGATAAATCTAAACAAAATGCTGTAAAACAAATGCAGGATGTTATTTTAGACGAAGTTAATATTAAAGAATTAGTTTTGTTAGATGATGATTCAGGAATTGTTAATAAAACAGCAAAACCAAATTTTAAATCTATTGGACCAAAATTCGGTAAAAACGTAAAAAAAGTTGCTGAAGCAATAAGAAACTTTACAAAAGAAAACATTGATAGCTTGGTAACAAATCATAATATTGATATAACTATTGACGGAAAATCACTTGCTATTGCCCTTGAAGATGTGGAAATTTTAGGCTCTGAAATTAAGGGTTGGGTAGTTGAAAGCACCGAGGGTGTTACTGTAGCAATTGACTCTGAACTTTCTGATGAATTAATTGCAGAAGGACTTGCAAGAGAGTTTGTAAACCGTATTCAGAATATGAGAAAAGATTCCGGTTTTAATGTAACTGATAGAATTAAAATTGAATATTCAGGCAATAAAAAATTAAATAGTGCAATTAATATGTTTTGTGATTATGTTTCTAACGAAACTTTAGCTGATGAAATAAAGAATGTTGAAAACTTTAATGGTGCAGATAAAACTGATTGGCAAATAAATGATATAAATTGTTCAATCCGTTTGGAAAGAGTAAAATCCTAATTTAAGGAGATTTTAAAATGGCAAAGAAGAAACCAATTAAAAAGAAAAAAACTAAATCAATATCTAATAAAAAAAGCGGAAAAAAAGTAAAATCTATGGCTAAGAAAACTACCAGTAAAAAAACTACAGCAAAAAAGAAAACTTCGGCTGCAAAAGTTAAAAAAAACAAAGTTGTTAAAAAACCTAAAGCAGTTAAAAAAACCAGAAAAAAAGTTGTTAAAAAACGAGTTCAAGTAATTGATGATTTTGATGCAAGAGCAGCGGGTCGTGCTGAAGCTATAAAAAAAATAAAGGGTTACAGTAAAAAAGATCTGGAACATTTTAGAAAAATTATAATTGAAAAAAGAGATGAAATAATTACCCAGCTTCAGAACCTAAAAGAACAAATGATGGATACTTCAACTGGTGAATATATTAATGAAAATTCTCCTTATTCTTTGCATATGGCAGAGCAGGGCACTGATGCAATGGAAAGAGAAAAAACTTTTCTGTATGCACAGAGAGAAACCAAATTTTTAGGATATTTAGAGGCAGCATTAAACAGAATTGATACAGGTACATATGGTATATGTCTTGATTGTATTGAAGAACCAAAACATTTATGTGATTCATGTCCTCTAGTTCCCAAAGCGCGCCTGGAAGCAGTACCTCATAGCCAGGTTTGCGTGCCTATAAAACAACTACAAGAAAAAAAGGATTAATTTTTATAATTCAATAATTCTTTTTACTTACATTAAATCCTTAATAATAGAATATTATTTAAAACCCATATATTTTTATATAGATGGATTCTTTTTCTCTATAATTAATATTACCTGATGATTGACATAATATTAGATACTTTATTAGAAAGCATTGGTATTTCTTTGTTGGTTTTACTAATGATGATCATTGTTGATTTGATAAATGTAAAATCAAAAGGGAAATTACAAGTCATTCTTCAAGCCTCAAAAAAATGGAAGCAATATATTGTTGGTTCTTTGCTGGGTTCTGTACCGGGCTGTGTTGGATCATTTGCCGGCGTAAGTCTTTATATGCACGGAATAATAAGTTATGGCACAATTGCAGGTTTAATGATCGCAACTTCAGGAGATGAAGCTTTTGTGATGCTAGCAATGTTCCCAAAAACTGCTGTTATAATTTTTATTATTCTTTTTGTAATTGGTGTTTTTTCAGGCAGAATAATTGATTATCTGGTTTTAAGATTTAATATCCCACATTCACTTGATTGTAAAACCGAACAAATTCACAAAGACGAAAGAAATTATAAACATTATTTAAAAGAACATATTTGGCACCATTTAATAAAAGAACATGTTTGGAAAATATTTTTATGGACTTTTGGAGCACTTTTGATAATTGATATAAGTACCAATTATTTAAATTTAAGTTCTTTGGCAAATGAGTATGTTTGGGTTGTTCTTTTATTAAGTGTTCTAATTGGGGTTAGTCCCGATTCCGGCCCCCATTTAATTTTTGTTTCTCTTTTTGCACAAGGAATTATTCCATTTTCAATATTATTGAGCAGTTCAATCGTTCAAGATGGCCACGGACTTTTACCTTTACTCTCTTTTTCTGTCAAAGATACCATAAGTATAAAGCTCTTTAATGTAGCAGTCGGTTTGATAATTGGTTCTATTTTGTTACTGATGGGCTTTTAATAATTTATTTAATACTAAATGTTTTTTATCTTTTGTGTAGATTTATAAACAATATATACCAATAAAGGGCTTTTGTGAGAATATTATTTGTTTCTTTTTTTGTAATTCTAATCGATCAGGTATCTAAATTACTTGTTAAAGGATTTTCTTTCCCTATAATTAATTTTCATCATAATGGAATGTATGAAGGAGAAAGAATAAGAATATTGGGTGACTTTTTCCGCATTACATTTATTGAAAATCCGGGCATGGCTTTTGGAATTGATCCTGGAAGTAATTTTAAGTTTTGGATCTCTATCTTTTCAATTTTAGCAAGTATTGGAATTATTATTTATATGTACCTTATGAAAAAAGAAAAATTTACACTTAGATTTTCTCTTGCTTTAATTTTAGGTGGTGCAATAGGTAATTTAATTGATAGATTATTCTACGGAATTTTTTATGGATATGGGCCTTTATTTTATGGTAGAGTAGTAGATTTTCTAGATGTAGATTTTTTCCATTTCACTTTATTCGGTAAAACATTTGACAGGTGGCCGATTTTTAATGTTGCTGATGCTGCAGTTTCTATAGGTGTTATTATTTTATTGATATTCCACACCAAAACTAGTGAAAAGAAACAGACTGATTTGAGTGAAGAAAATACAGCTCCCATTTTTATTGATAATGAAACTAAAGAAAATATTTCTTCAACCTAATTTTTTTAATGGCAGAAATTATATCAGAAAAAAGATATGAATTTGTTATACCTGAAGGGAAACAAAAAGAAAGGCTTGATGTTTTTCTGACTAACTCAGTAGAAAATGCAACCCGTTCAAAAGTTCAAAAACTCATTGAATCCAAAAATGTAACAGTAAACGGAAAGTATGTAAAAGCAAGCTATCTTGTTCAACCAAAAGATGTAATTATTGCAACCCACCCAATTGCACCAAGACCGGAAAAAGCTGAACCTGAAGATATTCCTCTGGACATAATTTATGAAGATAATTATCTTCTTGTAATAAATAAACCAGCTGGAATGGTTGCACATCCGGCATATGCAAATTATACAGGTACACTTGTTAACGCTCTTCTTTATCATTCAGATAAACTAAGTAATGTAAACGAAAATTTTCGTCCGGGTATTGTTCATAGAATTGATAAAGAAACCAGCGGACTTTTAGTTGTTGCAAAAGATGATTGGACTCATGCTAAATTAGCTGAACAATTTTCAAAACATACTATTGAAAGAGAATATTGGGCCGTTGCCTGGGGATTATTTAAGGTAAGAAAAGGCGAAATAAACAGTAATATTGCAAGAAGCAAAAAAGACAGAAAAAAATATACTCACAGTGATACTGAAGGTAAAACAGCAACAACTTATTATGAAATAATTGATGAATATGATTTTACTTCTCTATTAAAATTGAATTTAAAAACCGGAAGAACACACCAAATAAGAGTTCATCTTGCATCTATCAATCACCCTGTCTTTGGTGATCCGGTTTACGGCGGGAGAGAATTAATTTATGGCTCTTCTTTGCCAAAAGTAAAAAACAGATTAAATAATTTATTAAAAATTATGCCTCGTCAGGCACTGCACGCAAAAACACTTGGTTTTATTCACCCAAAGAAAAATAAATTAGTCAGATTTGATTCAGAATTACCGGAAGATATGAAACTATTAATTACTAAATTATAATGCTTAATTTGTCATTTCGATGGAGTCATCGGCTGAGAAATCTTTTTTATAAAGAATAGATTTCTCGTTTCTACTCAACTTCGAAATGTCAAGACTCGATTATCAACTACCTTTTTACAGCAGACTAATTTATCTTTGCCTTTAACAATAATTTTATTTTAGATACAATGATTCAGATTTATAACACATTAACGAAGAAGAAAGAAGAATTTAAACCAATAGATCCTCCAAATGTACATATGTATGTTTGCGGGCCCACTGTATATGATTTTTTTCATATTGGTAATTCACGCACATTTATTATGACTGACATTATAAGACGATACTTAGAATATGCAGGATATAAAGTAAAATATGTTATGAATATTACAGATGTTGACGACAAAATTATTGGCAAATCAATTGAAGAAAAAAAATCTTTTAAAGATGTGGGTGAAGAGTATGCAAACTATTTTCTTGAAGACATAAAAAAATTAAATATAAAAAAGGCTGATGTTTATCCAAGGCCAACCGAACATATGAATAGCATTATAAATTTAATTAAAGAATTAGAAGAAAAAGGATTTGCTTACAATGTCAATGGTAATGTCTTTTATAATGTTTCAAAATTTGAAGGCTATGGAAAACTAAGCGGAAAAATAATTGAGGATCTGGAATCAGGTTCAAGAATTGAAATAAATGAAGAGAAGAAAAATCCTTTGGATTTCTCTCTCTGGAAAAAAGCTAAAGAGGGTGAACCTTATTGGGAAAGTCCTTGGGGAAATGGAAGACCCGGATGGCACGTGGAATGTTCTGCAATGAGCTGCCTACATTTGGGTACTACTTTTGATATTCATGCAGGTGGAAATGATCTTATTTTTCCGCATCACGAAAATGAAATCGCACAAAGTGAAGCAGCAAATGGTAAACCATTTGTAAATTACTGGATGCATTTGGGATTCTTGAATATTGACAATGAAAAAATGTCTAAATCTCTGGGTAATTTTTTTACTGCAAGAGATGTATTAAAAAAATATTCAGCTGAAACAATAAGACTTTTCTTTTCTCAGGCTCATTATGGCGGTCCA
>PFGS01000011.1:12720-15725 GCA_002783525.1 Ignavibacteriales bacterium CG12_big_fil_rev_8_21_14_0_65_30_8
ACAAAACTCTTTTCTCCGAGGCAATGAATGATAATTTTAATTCACCTCAAGCTGTAGCAGTATTATTTGATTTTGTAAAAGATGTAAACACAATTATTAAGGATAATGAAAAAATAGACAAGAAGTTTTATGCTTCTGTTAAAGCTTTTTTACAATCTACTGCCGAGAATGTTTTGGGAGTAATGAATTTTTCACAAAAGGAAGATGACGATATGGCAACTAAAGAAAAAGAACTGATTGAATTATTACTTAAACTAAGACAAAATGCAAAAGAAGATAAAAATTACGCACTTGCAGATAAAATTAGAGATGAATTAAAAGCTATAGGCATTGTTTTAGAAGATTCAAAAGGCAAAACTGTTTATAATATTATTAATTAAGTTTTTAAGTCATTGCCAGTTTGTAGGACAAATTGGTTTTTCTGTCATTCCGGTTCCTAAAGAATACAGAAATCTTCTTTTAAAATAAGATTTCCGCATTCGCGGAAAGACAATATTATCTAAAACAAATTCCCTCTTCCCAAAATTAAATTTGGATCAAGAGTTTTTTTAATTGAGAACATTTTATCTACAGCTTCTTTCCCATACATTTCCAAAAATAAATGTTTCTTTGTTTTTCCAATCCCGTGTTCTGCAGAAACTGTTCCATCTAGAGAAATAGCTTTATGACAGATTAAATCGTACAGTTTTTTAGATTTTAAATATTGTTTTTCATTTTCGGGCATAAAATTAAAATGCATATGTGAATTACCAAAATGTCCGTAATTAGCATATTTTATTTTTTCTTTTTTCGTAATAATTTTTGCATAATTATAAAGTTCTAAAAATTTATCATCGGGTACAGCAACATCCGTCCCTAATTTTCTAAATCCTTTTGATGCCATATATTCATTAATTTTTTCAGAAATACAATGACGGAAATCCTTTATTTTTTGTTCTTCTTTTTCATTTAATGCAAACCAGCATTGTTCTTCATTACCGTTTGAATTTTTAATAATCTCTATCCATTCACTCAATAATGTTTCTTCATCATTTCCATTTGTTTCCTGTTCAAACCAAACTGCACATTTTGAATTAATAGGAATATTTGGAAATTCTGATTTCAAAAACTTTAGAGCTTCTTCGTCAAAAAATTCTAGTGCTAAGGCATTAATTAATAATTCAATTTTTGAATTTTTATTTTTAATTGATACTTCTCTACTTTTTTTAATAAATTGTAATCCATCTACCTCAACATTAAAAAAGACTACACACGAAATTTTTCCTTTAGGTAACTCCAATACTTTTAACTTAATATCACTTATTATTCCTAATGTCCCTTCTGAACCGATAAATAAATCAATTGCATCCATATTTTTTTTACAATAATAACCTGCAGCATTTTTTATGTCGGGAATATTTATATCCGGCAATTCTATTTTTATTTCTTTTTTATTTTCAGTTGCTAAATTGAGAGTGCTACCTTTAGCAAAGTTTTCTCCTCTTTTAATTTTAAGTTTATCTCCGTCAGCTAAAATTATTGTTAATTCTAAAATATAATCTCTGGTTGGTCCGTATTTAAATGTACTTGCACCGGATGCATTAGATGCAATAGTTCCTCCAATAAAACAAGATGTTTCTGTTGGATCCGGTGGATAAAATAAATTATTCTCTTTTAATTTATTCTGCAGATCTGAAAGCAGAACACCGGGTTGTAATTGCACAAATTTTTTATTGAAATTAATTTCTTTTATATTATTTAGTTTCTCTGTAGAAATAACAATACCTCCATTGGGTATTCCGCTTCCTGTAAGGCCTGTTCTGTTACCGGAGACAGTTACTTGCTTTTTGTTTTTATTGGTGTCTATTAATATTTCAATAATATCTGATTCTGATTCTGGAAAATACACAGCATCACAATTACCACTGTAATTAGAAGCATCCTTTAGATAGTTTTGTATTTCATCTTGTTTGCTTTTTATTATCATAAATATTAACCGTAAAGATAGTTTCTCATCTCAATTAAATACTTTTTTTGAATATCAATAGATAGAATTGTTCCTTTTTGTCTGTTTGTTTCAAACTTAATATTAAGCTTTTCAAACATTTCATCAAGTGCATCAAACATGTTTATATCAAGATAAACATTATCTCGTAAATAATGTATTAATTTTAATGTTTTAAAACCATCGAACCATTTTATTTTTTGTTTATGTATTTGTCCTTTGGTTTTTGAATTTTTAATAATTCCATCCATTACTTTTATAAATTTTTTATCTACTAAAAATTTATAAAGATGTAAAGAAATATTTTTCGCTTTACTCATTATGGTTTGAACATTATTTTCTTCTGCTAATAAAAAAATGTATTTTTTTAGAATTTCAAAACATTTAGGATTGTGCAGTAAATACTCAACTTTTTCATTTGATAAAAATCTTCCCACCCTTTGCCCTGTACCAAACGGTACACGCCAAGATTTTCTTGCAGAAGGGTATACAATTGCATTATTTATTTCTTTTATATCAAAACTTTTTGATAACTTTTCCAAAAAGTAAAAATCTTCAGCTGCTTTTTTCTTATTCATTCCTTCAATATGCATATAGCTTTCTGCATCACAAGCCATTGCAGAGCCTATAGTTGCGAAAGCATAAGGTGAATTTGCAAATAAAAGACCAAGATGATAATATCTTAAAAATATTTCATAACAAATAATTGCTTTAGTTTCTTCATCATTGTTTTTGATATTATGTTCATATCTAATTGAAGCACAATTTATATTATTATTGTTAAATGCATCTACAATTTCAGTTAAATAATTTTTACTTACCGTACAATCTGCATCAAGGCAGATAAATATTTTTTTCTTTTTTGATGAATGATCAAATAATTTTAATGCACAATCCATTCCGATTTTTCTGGCAAGACCAACACCGGCTACTTTATTGGGTAGTTCATTTCCTCTTGATGAAGCATCAATAACGCCAATATTAAGTCCTGATAAAATTATTTTTTTTAAAGTTTCATCTT
>PFGS01000064.1:0-182 GCA_002783525.1 Ignavibacteriales bacterium CG12_big_fil_rev_8_21_14_0_65_30_8
CGATCCCTACATACAAGAAGATATTGGTTATAGTCGAAAATATGAAGGGGTCGGTTTGGGACTTTCTATTGTAAAAAAATATATTGAACTAAATAATTTTAAGATTAGTGTGGTTAGTAAAAAAAATGAAGGAAGTACATTTACTATAAACTTCGGCAAAAGTAAAGTATAATAATAAAAGA